>NZ_DDFB01000103.1:0-35204 GCF_002336885.1 Novosphingobium sp. UBA1939
CGATGCCGGGCATGATGGACACCGTGCTCAACCTGGGCCTCAACGACGCCACCGTCGAAGGGCTGGCCACGGGATCGGGCGATGCCCGCTTCGCCTGGGACAGCTACCGCCGGTTCATCCAGATGTATTCCGACGTGGTGCTGGGCCTCGACCATCACCGGTTCGAGGATGCGCTGGAAATCGCCAAGGAAGACAACGGTTTCTATGCCGATGTCGAGATGGGTGCCGAACATTGGCAGGCTCTCGTCAAGGAATACAAGGCGATCGTCGAGGAAGAACTCGGCCGCCCGTTCCCGCAGGACGTGCACGAACAGCTGTGGGGCGCGGTGGGCGCGGTGTTCGATTCATGGGAATCGGACCGTGCCAAGGTCTATCGCCGCCTGAACGACATTCCGCAGTCGTGGGGCACCGCCGTCAACGTGCAGGCGATGGTCTTCGGCAACATGGGCGATACCTCGGCCACGGGCGTCGCCTTCACCCGCGATCCGGCGACTGGCGAGAAGGCCTACTACGGCGAATGGCTGGTCAACGCGCAGGGTGAGGACGTCGTGGCCGGCATCCGCACGCCGCAGTATCTGACCCAGCGTGCGCGCGAGGCGGCAGGGGCCAAGCCGCTGTCGATGGAAGAGTCGATGCCGCAGGCTTACGGCGAACTCGCCGCTGTCTTTGAACTGCTCGAAAAGCACTACAAGGACATGCAGGACATCGAGTTCACCGTTGAAAAGAACAAGCTGTGGATGCTCCAGACCCGTTCGGGCAAGCGCACCGCCAAGGCCGCGTTGAAGATGGCGGTGGACATGGTGGGCGAGGGGCTGATCGACGAGGCCACCGCGATCCGCCGCATCGATCCCATGGCGCTCGACCAGTTGCTGCACCCCACGCTCGATCCCAAGGCGCCGCGCGACGTGTTGACGCGCGGGTTGCCGGCCAGCCCCGGCGCGGCTTCGGGCGCGGTGGTGTTCGATGCCGATACCGCGCAGACGCTGGCCGAACGCGGCGATGCGGTGATCCTCGTGCGCGTGGAAACCAGCCCCGAGGACATTCACGGCATGCACGCCGCCAAGGGCATCCTCACCGCGCGCGGCGGCATGACCAGCCACGCCGCCGTGGTGGCGCGCGGCATGGGCCGCCCGTGCGTTTCGGGCGCGTCCGCCCTGTCGATCGACATGGCGGCGCGCACCGCGAAGATCGGCAACCGCGATATTCGTGAAGGCGATGTCATCACGCTCGATGGATCGAACGGCGATGTCATGGCGGGCAAGGTGCCCACCGTGGAGCCCGAACTCGTCGGCGATTTCGGCACGCTGATGGCCTGGGCCGACAAGCACCGCCGCATGAAGGTGCGCACCAACGCCGAAACCCCGCTCGATTGCCAGGTCGCGCGGCAGTTCGGCGCGGAAGGCATCGGCCTGTGCCGCACCGAGCACATGTTCTTCGACGCCAGCCGTATCTCGGCCGTGCGCCAGATGATCCTGGCCGAGGACGAAGCCGGCCGCCGCGCCGCGCTGGCCAAGCTGCTGCCCGAACAGCGCGCCGATTTCACCTCGATCTTCGAGGTGATGGCGGGCCTGCCGGTCACCATCCGCCTGCTCGATCCGCCGCTCCATGAATTCCTGCCCCACGGCGATGCGGAATTCGCCGAACTGGCGGAAGTCACCGGCCTGGGCGTCGATCACCTGAAGCGCCGCGCGGGCGAACTGCACGAGTTCAACCCGATGCTCGGCCATCGTGGCTGCCGCCTTGGCATCACCTTCCCCGAAATCTACGAAATGCAGGCCCGCGCCATTTTCGAGGCGGCCTGCGATGTGGCGGCGAAATCGGGCGAGGCGGTCGTGCCCGAAGTGATGATCCCGCTGGTCGCGACCAGGAAGGAACTCGAAATCCTCAAGGCGCTGGTCGATCGCGTGGCGGCGGAGGTCTTCGCCGAAAAGGGCCACACGCTCGATTACCTCGTCGGCACGATGATCGAACTGCCGCGCGCCGCGCTGATGGCGGGCGAGATCGCCGAGGAAGCCAAGTTCTTCTCGTTCGGCACCAACGACCTGACCCAGACCACGCTGGGCGTCAGCCGCGACGACGCCGCGCGCTTCCTCAATCCCTATGTCGATCAGGGCATCTACCCGCGCGATCCGTTCGTCAGCCTCGACATCGAGGGCGTGGGCCAGCTGGTCGAACTGGCGGCGGAACGCGGGCGCAAGACCCGGTCCGACATCAAGCTGGGCATCTGCGGTGAACACGGCGGCGATCCGGCCTCGATCGCGTTCTGCGAAAAGACCGGCCTCGATTACGTGTCCGCCAGCCCCTATCGCGTGCCGATCGCCCGCCTGGCGGCGGCGCAGGCCGCCTTGGGCTGATAAAGGGCGCGCTGGCGGAGGGTTACTTCCGCCAGCCGCTGAGCGTCAGGATTTCGAACGTCTCGGTCACGCGGCCTTCCGCGTCGGCTTGTCCGGCGAAAGCGGCCCGTGCCCTAGCCAGCGCAGCCTTGCCCAGCGCCGGGCCGGAGCGGGCGAGGCAGTTGCCAAGGCCCTGCGCCCGCACGTCGCCCACCAGACGCTCCAGGCTGCCGAAGCGCACCGGTAGCGAGCGGCTGTCGATCACCGGGGCGGCGAAGCCGCAGCGCTGGAGCAGTTGCCCGCCGGCGCGGACGTCCACTTGCGGGTGGATGCGCGGGGCGGGGCGGTCGCCGTCGGCCGCGAGCATGATCGCGCGCAGGGCGGGGAGGCTGCCCGCGCCGCTGAAGCTCATGATCGCAAGGCCATCGGGGGCCAGCGCGCGGCGCAAGTGCAGCAGCGCGCCGGGCAGATCGTTGACGGTATCGAGCGTGCCGAGGCTGGCGATGAGGTCGAAGCCTTCGCCCGCCGGGATCGGGCTTTCCTCGTCGATCGGCGTTTCGCCAGGGCCGGGCACCGGATCGGCGCGGGTGACGGCGCAGCCCTGCGCGGCCAGCGCCGTGGCGAGCGTGCCGGTCCAGTCGCCGATCACCAGCGCCCGGGCCGGAGCGTGGCGCAGGAACGACAGGCGGTCGAGCACGTCCTCCACCATGTCATCCATGATATAGCGCGCCGCGTCGGGGCGCTGCTGCAGCCGGCGCATCCGCGCGCGGAGCGCGGCGCGGCGGGCGGGCGAGAAGATGGTCGGGGGTGACGCGGGCGGGGAGGGAGCGGGGGGAAGCGCGGAAGCCATGCGCGGCTGCCTGCCCGTTCGGGATGCTCTTGCCAAGCCCCCGTTCCGGGCGGACAACACGGTTCATGCTCCGGTCCGCTTCCCTTGCCGCCGTGACGGCCCCGGTGATCGACCTGGTCTTTCCGCCACGCTGCCCGCTGTGCGGCGATCCGCTGGCGCGGCAGGGCGGGTTGTGCGTGGCCTGCTGGGGCAGGCTCGCCATTCCCGGCGATCCCGCCTGCGCGCTCTGCCAGAGGCCGCTAGGCGAGGAGCATGGTGATGACGGGCACCTGATCTGCGCGCCCTGTCTGGCCAGTCCGCCGAAGCATGAGGGGATCACGGCGGCAACGCTTTACAACGATGCCTCGCGCGATCTGGTGCTGGCGTTCAAGCACGGGCGCCGCGTTGGCCTTGCCGGCTTGCTGGTGCAATTGATCGTGCCGCGGCTGCCAGAGCTGGACGGGGAGTGGCTGGTCGTGCCGGTGCCGCTCCACCGCTGGCGTTTGTGGCGGCGCGGGTTCAACCAGTCCGCGCTGCTGGCGGCGCGGATCGCGCGGGTTACGGGGCAGGCGCTGGCCGTCGATGCGCTCGTTCGCGTCAAGCAGACGCCACCGCTGGGGGGATTGAACCGCCGCGCGCGGGCGGTGGCGCTCTCAGGCGCGATTGCTGCGTCGCCGCGCTGGGCAAGCAGGTTGAATGGCGCAAACGTGCTGCTGGTGGACGATGTCATGACGAGTGGCGCGACCACCGACGCCTGCCTGCGCGCGCTGCGCAAAGCCGGGGCGGCCCGGATTCGCATCGCGTGTTTCGCCCGCGTGCTGGATGAGGCGCTGGATGCAGCCGATCGGTCTGGAACATCCCTGGACGGCACGGACACGGGGCCATAAAAGAAACGCCCGGAACCTTGCGATTCCGGGCGTCCTCGTGACGAAATTGCAAGCGTTACAACGACAGCCCCCTGTTGTCGCTCCGCTCTAGGTCCCTCATCATCCGGCCAGATACCGATCCAGCCTCCGCTGTCTCCGGCACCTGAAGCCGCCCCTCTTTTTCCCTGAACTTTGGCGCTTTTGCGCCGCCTTTCGGCGGTCCAGAATGCGGTTCCCTCAAACCGCGCATTCTTCATCCGCGATTGGTCGCCCCGACGAAAGTCCATTGTTGCGTTTGGATGGATTTTGCGACCCATCTGTGGTTATCCTGCAACAAATCCTCATTTGATACGGGTTGCAGAGAAAGGTCCTTACCATTTCACAGGCTGATTCCTCCGAATTGCGCGAACAGGGGCGGGTTTTCATGCCCAGGTTCGATGCCGCCGGGCTGGTGACGGCGGTGGCGGTGGATCATCGTACCGGCGAATTGCTGATGCTGGCACATATGGACGCTGAAGCGATCGCGAAGACGCGGGAGACGGGATTCGCTCATTTCCATTCCCGGTCGCGCGGGCGCCTGTGGATGAAGGGCGAAAGCTCGGGGCATACGCTCAAGGTCGTCGAGATCCGCGTGGATTGCGATCAGGATGCGCTGGAACTGAGAGTCGAGGCGGCGGGGCCGGCCTGCCACACGCTGGCGCGGACCTGTTTCTACCGGCGGATCGATAATAACGGCGAACTTGTGCGGATCGTGGATTGACGCTTACGTAAAGGGTAGGTAGCTCTATGAGCATGCCCGCTCAGTCCGCCGCCGCAAATCGTGACCACACCGGCCATCTCGACCATCCTGACGCGAGCGCACGCGATCAGTATACGATTTCCGATCTCTCCAACGAGTTCGGCGTTACCGCGCGCGCCTTGCGCTTCTATGAGGACGAGGGCCTGATCGCGCCGACGCGGCTGGGCCTGTCGCGCATCTACAGCAAGCGCGACCGGGCGCGGCTGGCATGGATCATGCGCGCCAAGAACGTGGGTTTCAGCCTCGCCGAAATCCGCGACATGATCGATCTTTACGATCTGGGAGACGGGCGTGCCGAACAGCGCCGCGTCACCATCGCCAAGTGCCGCGAACGGATCGACAACTTGCGCCGCCAGCAGGCGGACATCACCGACACCATTGATGAACTGACCAGCTTCGTCGACCTTCTGGTGAAGCGGGAGCGTCTGGAAGGGCGCAATCCCGAAACCGGCGGGTCGCACCACTCCTGAGGACCAAGCAATGCCGATCTACAAGGCTCCAACGCGGGACACGCGTTTCATCGTCAACGAAGTCGTCCGCGTGGCCGACTATGCTCATCTGGCCGGGTTCGAGAACGCCACGCAGGACATGACGGACGCGGTGATCGAGGAAGCGGGGCGCTTCGTTTCCGAAGTGGTCGCGCCGCTCAACCGCGTGGGCGATATCGAGGGCTGCATCCGCCACCCCGACGCTTCGGTGACGACGCCGACCGGGTTCAAGGAAGCCTATCGCCAGTACGTAGAGGGCGGCTGGCCCACGCTCGTCGGGCCGGAGGCGTTCGGCGGACAGGGTTTGCCGCACGTGATCGGCTTCGTCATGGAAGAATACATGTGCAGCGCGAACCACGCCTTCGCGATGTATCCAGGCCTTGCCAATGGCGCGATTTCCGCGATCCTCTCGAAGGGTTCGCCCGAGCAGCAGGCGAAGTATCTGCCCAAGATGGTCTCCGGCGAATGGCTTGGCACGATGAACCTGACCGAGCCGCACTGCGGCACCGATCTGGGCCTGATCCGTACCCGCGCCGAGCCGCAGGCCGATGGTTCCTATGCCATCACCGGCACCAAGATCTTCATTTCGGCGGGTGACCATGACCTGACCGAGAACATCATCCACCTGGTGCTGGCCAAGACGCCGGGCGCGCCGGAATCGAGCAAGGGCATCTCCCTGTTCATCGTGCCCAAGTTCCTGTTGAACGACGACGGCTCGCTGGGCGCGAAGAATGCCGTGTCGGTCGGCTCGATCGAGCACAAGATGGGCATCCACGGCAACGCCACCTGCGTGATGAACTACGAGGACGCGAAGGGCTGGATCGTCGGCGAGGAGAACAAGGGCCTTGCCGCGATGTTCGTGATGATGAACGCGGCCCGTCTGGGCGTGGGCATCCAGGGGCTGGGGCAGGCGGAAGCCGCGTACCAGAACTCGGTGCTCTATGCGCTGGAGCGCCGGCAGGGCCGCGCGCTGACCGGCCCCGCCGAGCCCGACCAGAAGGCCGATCCGCTGTTCGTCCACCCCGATGTGCGCCGGATGCTGATGGATGCCAAGGCCTTCACCGAAGGGATGCGTGCCTTCTCCGGCTGGGGCGGCCTGCTGGTCGACCTGTCGCACAAGGCGGCGACGGCGGAAGAACGGCAGGAGGCCGACGACCTGATCAGCCTGCTGACGCCGGTGATCAAGGGCTACGGCACCGACAGGGGCTACCAGACCGCCACCGACATGCAGCAGATCTGGGGCGGCCACGGCTATATTGCCGAAAGCGGCATGGAGCAGTTCGTGCGCGATGCGCGCATCGCCATGATCTATGAAGGCGCGAACGGCGTGCAGGCGATGGATCTTGTCGGGCGCAAGCTGCCGATGAACGGCGGCCGCGCGGTGCAGGCCTTCTTCAAGCTGGTCGATGACGAATGCGCTTCCGCCGCCGATAGCGGCGATGCGGTAGCGCTGGTGGCGGAACGGCTGGGCAAGGCCAATGGCGAGCTGAAGGCCGCGACCATGTGGTTCCTCCAGCACGGCATGACCGACCGCAACGCGCTGGGCGCGGGCGCCTATGCCTACATGACGCTGATGGGCATCGTTTCGCTGGGCCTGATGTGGCTGAAGATGGCCAAGGTGGCGGCAGCGGCGCTGGCGGCGGGAACGGACGATACGCTGTTCTACGAGGCCAAGCTGGTCACCGCGAAGCATTTCGCGCTGCGCTCTATCCCCCAGGCTGGCGCATTGCGGCGCGAGATCGAGGCGGGTGGCGAAACCGTGATGGCACTGCCGGTGGAAGCCTTCGCCACGGCCTGATGGTGCCCCGCCATCGGCTGGGGCGGAAGGGTTTGAACCGATGCCAAACCTCTTGGGGTTAGTCGGTCGCTGCGTTCGATCCGGCTTGAAATTCGCTGCGATCGAATGCGGTTGCCCGGTTCTCGGTTTGCGGCTCGGCGCATTGCGCGGCTTTCCCAATCCGCCGCCGCCATGCTCATGACCCGCCGACCTGCCCGCACTGCCGTAGAAGATGGAGACGCATGATCCGCCAATATCTGCCAAAGTGGTGCTAGGCTTGCGTCATGCAACGCCGTGCCCAACGCGCGCTTGCATCGGAACGAGGCGGCGGTTCCAATGCCCAACCGGCCTTGGGCGCGCCCGACTTCAGGACCAGCCGACCATTACGGCCTTGGTTTCGGTGAAGGCCTCGACGCCGTCGCGCCCGTTTTCGCGACCGAGGCCGGATTGGCGGAAGCCGCCGAAGGGCAGCGCGAATTCCATGCCGGAACCGTTGATCTTGACCGAGCCGGAGCGCAGCTTCTTCGCCATGGTCTGCGCGGCGGCCAGGTTCTGCGTCCAGACGTAGGCCGAAAGGCCGTAGATGCTGTCGTTGGCCTTGCGAGCGAGGTCGTCGAGGCTGTCCGTATCCGAAAAGCGCATGACCGAGAGCACCGGCCCGAAGATTTCCTCGCGCATGATGCGCATGTCCGGGCGGGCATCGACGAAGACGGTGGGGTTGACGAAGTAGCCCGCGCCGGCTGGCGCATCGCCGCCAAACAAAAGGCTTGCGCCCTCCACCTTGCCGGCTTCGACATAGCCCATGACCCGGCTTTTCTGCCCTGCCGAGATCAGCGGACCAAGATGGACGCCATCCCGCGTGCCGGGGCCGACCACCAGCTTGGCGGCGAAGGCGGCCAGGCCTTCGAGGAACTGGTCATAGACGGCATCGTGCACGAACAGGCGCGATCCGGCTGCGCAGACCTGCCCGCTGTTGCCGAAGATGCCCATGGCGACGCCCGGGATCGCCTTCGCCAGATCGGCGTCGGCAAACACGATGGACGCCGACTTGCCGCCCAGTTCGAGCGAGACGCGCTTCAGCGAACCCGCGCTTTCGCGCAGGATGGACTGGCCGGTGGCCGTCGAGCCGGTGAACGAGATCTTGTCCACGCCCGGATGCGCCACCAGCGCCGCGCCGGCCTGCGCTCCGAGACCGGTGACGACATTGACCGCTCCATCCGGAAAGCCGGCTTCGGCGACGAGTTCGGCCAGGCGCAGGCCCGACATCGGCGCCAGTTCGGCCGGCTTCAGCACCACCGTGCAGCCCGCCGCCAGCGCGGCTGAAACCTTGGTGCAGGTGATCGCGAACGGGGCGTTCCACGGCACGATCAGCGCGGCCACGCCCAGCGGATCGTGCGTGGTGTAGCCGTGCCAGTTGCCGGGGACCGACACGGGCGTGGTCTCTCCGTTCAGGCGGCGCGGCCAGCCGGCGTTATAGCGGATCGAACTGATCGCGGAGCCGACCGCCATCTGCCGCGCGATGGCATAGGGCATGCCATTGTCGAGCGTTTCGATCGCGGCGATCTCGTCCTGATGCTGTTCGACGATATCGGCGAGGCGGAGCAGCAGCCTTTCGCGCTGGGCAGCGGGCATCGCGCTCCATTCCGGGCGTTCGAAGGCGGCGCGCGCGGCGTTCACGGCTGCGTCCACTTCCGCCGCGCCGCCGGACGCGATCTGTCCGATCACCGTTTCGGTCGCGGGATCGATCACGTCGATCGGGGCGGCGTTTCCACGCTGCCAGGCGCCGTTGATGAAGTGCCCGGAAAGCTGCCCGATGCGCGCGGCGGCGCGGTCGAAGACAGGGGAAAGTTCGGTCATTGCACGGACTCCGGCGCGTGATTGCCAAGAATGAGGTCGGCCGCCTTTTCGCCGATCATCACGGCGGCGGCATTGGTGTTCGCCCCGACCAGCAGCGGCATGATCGAGGCATCGACCACGCGCAGACCCTCGACGCCGTGGACGCGCAGTTGCGGATCGACCACCGCGTCCGGTCCGGTGCCCATGGTGCAACTGCCGACGGGATGGTGGACGACGCCGGCCAGATCGGCCTTCATCGCATCGAGCTGGGTATCGTCCTGCACATGCGCGCCGGGCAGGATTTCCCGCAGCACGTAATCGGCGATCGGACCGCCCGAGAATATCCTGCGCGAGATCGCGAGGCCCTTCTTCAGTGTCGCCCAGTCGTTGGGGTGTTCCAGCAGGTTGAGCTGGATGCGCGGGGCGGATAGCGGGTTGCGATCGCGCAGCGTAACCGAACCACGGCTTTCGGGGCGCAGCAGGCAGATCGAGTTGTAGAAGCAATCCTGTTTCGGCTTGGCGAAGCCGGGAAACCAGATGTTCGCATCGACCCTGACCGGGCTGGACATGATCTGGAGATCGGGCCGGTCGAGATCGGGTTCCGACCGGGCGAGAATACAGCCGGCGGCGATCTGGTTGGCGAAGCGGCCCGTGCCGGTGAAATACCAGCGCAGGAACGAAACGGTCGCGCGGTCGAAGCGCAGTTCGCGCGCGAAACTGTGGGGCGGAGCCGCGTCGTACTGGTGGGCAAGGCGGACGTGCTCCTGCAGGTTCTGCCCGACGCCAGGCAGCTCGTGGACCGGAGAGATGCCGTGGCTGGCTAGCTCTCCGCCCGGCCCGATGCCCGACAGCATGAGGATCTGTGGCGAGCCGTATGCACCGGCGCAGAGCAGCACTTCGCGTTCCACAGTCGCCTGCTGGCGCACTCCATGGCGTTCGAACTCCACGCCGGTGGCGCGCTTGCCGTTGAACAGGATGCGGTGAACATGCGCGCGCGTCATCACCTTGAGGTTGCGGCGCGAACGGATGGGCTTGAGGTACGCCGCCGCCGATCCGCAGCGTTCGCCGTTGCGTAGCGCGATCTGCACGTCGGCGCAGCCTTCGTTGCTCTCGCCGTCATAGTCCGGGTTGTAGGGATAGCCGCAGAGTGCTGCCGAGGCGCGCAGTTCGTCCGCCATCAGGCGCGAGGTATCGACCGGCTGGACCGAGATCGGCCCGCCGCGCCCGCGCCAGCGGTTGCCGCCGGTCCAGTGGTCTTCCGAGCGCTTGAAATAGGGTAGCACGCTGGCATAGTCCCAGCCGGTGCACCCCGCCGCCGCCCAATCGTCGAAATCGCGCGGATGCCCCCGGAAATGGACCATGCCATTGATCGACGACGATCCGCCGAGCATCCGCCCGCGCGGCAAGGGAAAGCTCTTGCCGCCCACATGGGTTTCGGGTTCGGAGGCGAATTGCCAGGCAAGGTCGGAACTGCGCAACGCCTGGAGGAAACCCAGCGGCATCCGCACATAGGGATGGTTCGCCTCGCCGCCCGCCTCGAGCAGCAGCACGCGCACGGCGGGATCGGCGCTAAGCCGGTTGGCGAGTACCGAACCGGCCGAACCGGCACCGATCACGATGAAATCGAATTCCAGGGTGTCCACGGCCACAAGCCTTTTTGTTGAAAATGCGAAACCGGTCAGGCCAGCCAGAGAAAGCTGGTCGCCCGCGTGTTTTCGCGCCACGGCGCCGGACCCAGTAAAGCGTCCAGCGTGCGGGTGGTGCGCTTGCCGCCGTCCAGGGTGGTTTCCATCTGCGCCATGCCGTTGAGGGAAACGGCATGGCGCACGGGGCGCGATGTTCCGCGCAGGACATCGCGCGCCAGCACGAAATCGGAATATCCGGTCAGCCCCACGATCATGCCATTGGCGGACAGCCAGCGGCCATGCGGGGCAAGCAGCAGCGCCACGACTTCGCCCTGCGGATCAGCCAGCGTGTGTCCGCCCGCGCGGGCCCGCGCGATCAGGCGAGGGGCTTCCGGCAGTCTGCCATCGACGATGAAGCGCGGATCGCCGGAGAGATCGAGTGCGGACGCCAGGCCGGGCAGGCCCGCAAGGCCGGCCGCCCCCAGCGTCACGCCGCCTTTCAGGATATCGCGACGAAGCGGCATCACGATTTCTTCCGCGCGAGATAGGCGGCGATCTTGTCGAGTTCCGCGTCGGTCACTTCGACCCGCGAGAAGGCCGGCATGTTCATCAGCCCGTTGCGGACCACGGCCTTAACGTAGTCGGCGTCAAGGTCGGTGCGGTGGATCAGCTCGGCCTTTTCCTTGCCCAGCCGACGGCCCAGCATCATCGCGCCGGTGCTTTTGCCGACATGGCAGAAAGCGCATTCCTGTCCGAACAGGCGTTCGCCCTCGTCCTTCGATCCCGACCCGAACAGCGCGGCGGCGATCGGGGACGCGGGCTTCGGCGCGGGCGGAGGAGGGACATCTCCCGCCGTGCCGCACGATGCCGCCAGCAGCGCGGAGAGCCCGGCCAGCGGCAGGAGCGATCGCGAAAGTTTCATGGGCGTTCTCCCTCTGCTCAGCGGCGGGTGCCGATGCCGTTGCGGCCGGGCGCGATGATGTTGTTGGGATCGAGCGCGGCCTTGACCTTGTCGTTGAGCCTGCGCAGCGCGCCGCCCCCGAAATTGTAGGTTTCCGCCACAGCATCCATGTAGGAGATATGGCCGCGATATTCGGCGAAGCCCTGGCTCGCGGCTTCGGCAAGCAGGTGGCGATAGAGCTTGTCAGCGCGGGCGACCATCTCCGGCTCATCGCGGTTGTAGAGAATCAGGCTGACGTTGTTGATGTGCCGCCGGCCGATGGTGAAGCTGGCGTAATAGTCCTGGCCGATTTCCTCGTAATAGGCCTTGATCTTCTTGGCGTAATTGAAGGCGAGCGTGCCGTCTTGCGGCAGCACCGGCGCGAAGCTGAGGTGGCCGCCGCGTCCGCCGTACCAGTTGACGCATTGAAGCCCCATCGTGGTGGGAACGCCCTGGGCAGACTTCTCCTCGGGATCGCCCTTCTTCCACAGCTCGAATTCCAGCGGACGGCCCAGCTTCGGCTCGAACAGCTTGCGGATCAGGTCCACTTGCGCCGTCACCGTGCCTTCGTGGCCGAACAGGCTGATCTTGGCGTTCCACCAGCCGAGTCCGAGCTTCTTCATCATGGTCTCGCTGACCGAATCCGGCAGCGCCCCGGGGCCTTCGTACCAGTCCGCCCGTTGCGACATGGTGGAGGCCGCGCGCACCGGCGATCCGAACACGATATTGTGCTGGATCACGTCACGCCGGCGCAGGTCGCACAGGATGTCGATGGCCCACGCGGCATCGTCGAAATTGGGCAGGGCCAGTTCGATCTTGGCGGTCATTTCCGGTTCCGGCTGGAGCCAGACGCCGGCCTTGGTGACTACGCCTAGGTTCGACTGCATGAACATCTGGTCCCAACCGGGGCCATATCCGTACTTGTAGGCTTGCCACCCGGCGGAACCCTGCATCGCGCCCATACCGGTGCGGACGACCGAGCCATCGGGAAGCACCACTTCCATGCCGCAGATCTGTTCGCAGTGATCGCCATAGGGCGTGTAACCGATGCCCCGGTCGAGCGCGTTGCCGATGACGCTGCCCCAGGAGTTGCCGGGAACGGACATCCACAACGGATGGTTGTTTTCCTTGAGGTGGCGGAACAGGTCGAAATAGCCGACGCCCGGTTCCAGCAGGCAATAGGCCTGCTTGTCGTTGACCTCGAGTACCCGGTTCATGCGGCTGAGATCGAGGATGACATCGCCCTTTTCCGCCGGCGAGGCCGCGCCATAGCCCAGGTTCTTGCCCCGCCCGACGGGCCAGAGCGCGACCTTGGTTTCGTTGGCCACGCGCACGATCGCCTGCACTTCCTCGACCGAGGCCGGCGCCACGATCGCGGAGCAATCGTGATCCATGCCGTCGCCCATGGCATAGGGATCGATATAGGACGCGCGGTCCTCTTCGCTGTCGAGCACCCACTGGTTGCCGACGGCGGCGCGAAATCCGGCGAGGGCTTTCTGGAAACCGGTGCTGCCTACGCCCTTGGGGAGCAAGGAGGCCATATCCACTCCTGATGATTTGCTTGCACGCGGCGGAGGCAGGCTCCAGTGCGTGAGGAATATTCTGTCTGACGGATCGATATTCTATAAAAATGCGTATGGCAGTCGCCGGGGCCTGTCAACGGTCATGGCGGTGCCAAGGGCAGGAAGGCGGGCTGTCAGGCGGTCCATCCGGCCGTTCCCTTCTGCATGAACCGTATGCCGAGCACGCTGATGAACAGGCGCAAGGCCGTGCGGAAAACATGATCCGGAATGATCGGCGTAGCGCGCTTGCCGAGGTAGGTGCCGGCCAGGCCCGTGACCGTCGCAACGAGGATTTCTGGCACGTATTGCCGGTAGTCGAAGCCCGCTGCGGAATAGCCCGCCGTCCGCAGCACCTCGAGCACGATGATGCAGGTGGCGAAGGTGCCGACGATCGCGGTGCGGGTCAGCTTCGTGCGCAGCAGCGCGGGCTGGAGGATCGCGCCGAGGCCGAACAGCGTTCCCACCACGGCATGCAGGACGCCGACCGAGAAGAACGACTTGCCGGGCGAGATGCGCAGCCGGAGCGGCGGCAGCCATGCCAGCACCAGCAGCAGGACGCCCAGCAATATTGCCAGCAGGTTTTCCGGCGCGCGGCTGAACAGCCACATGCCGCCCGCCACGCCGGCCAGCGAACCGGCGGTGAAGGAGCGCACGATCGCCCAGTCGATATCGGCCCAGAAGGCATGGGTACGCGAGAACAGCGAACCGAACGACAGCACCGATTGCAGCGCGATCGCGCTCGGCAGCGGCAGAATCCACGTCGTCGCGCTGAACAGGATGTAGCCGCCGCCGACCGAAAAGCAGGCGCTGAGAAAGGAGGCCGCGAAGCTTGCCCCGGCAAGCAGCAGCAACCGCGTTGGTTCCTGCACCTAGCGCTCCGTATAGCCGGCCCAGTAGCGGGGTTTGAAGCTGAGGGCGATGAAGGCTGCGGCGAAGGCGATGCACGTCACCACGACGAACGGCAGGGTGAAGCCGCCGGTCAGGTCGACGCCGAAGCCAATCGCCGCAATACCCGCCGAAGCGCCGAGGTGGAACGCGGCGCTGAGCAGCGAGATGACCTGCGGCAGCGATCGCACGCCGTACATGTGCCGTGCGAGGACGGGGGCCTGCACGATCACGCCGCCGTGCGACACGCCGCGCACGATCGTGAACATCAGGAACGTGGCGAGGCCGGCCAGCGGGAAGGTGAGCAGCGCTGCAACGCCGCACAGCGCCCAGCACAGCGCCACGCCGCGCGTGGAAAGGCGATCGAACACCCAGCCGAACAGGATCTTGCCGAGGCCCGAGATCACGATGACGATGGTGAAACCCAGCGCCGCGACATAAGCGCCAAGGCTGGTGTGGCGTTCGATGAACAGCGGGATGTATTCGTTGATGCCGTTGCTGATCACGCCCGACATCGCCGCGGCGACGATCAGCAGGATGAACTGGCGGCTGCGCAGGAACGAGGAAAACTCCGGCCCCGGATCGGGGGCCTGCCCCGCAACTCCGGGCTTGCCGGGAGCAGCCTTGCCAGGGTCCAGTTCGTCGGCGGTGTAGCCGTAAGCTTCGGGCGTCTCATGGACGAGGAAGTTGACCGCGAGCGACAGTACCACCAGCACGATAAGGCCCGCCATTCCGGCGGTGGCATGCCACCCAAGCTGGCGCAGGCCCAGGGTCGTCGCCATCGGAACGACGGTACCAGCAACGGCGCCGCCCAGCATGGCAATCCCGGTGATCCGGCCAAGGCTCGCCGAATACCAGCGTGCGAGCGTGACCTGGATGGCAATCAGGGCCAGGATCGAGGCGAAGCCGGAGACGGCGGCAAGCGCATAGTAAACCGGCAGGTTGCGGACGAAAAAGAGCAGCGTTGTGGCGATGCCGATCGTGACGACCGAGGGCATGAATACGCGCTTGAGGCCGAAGCGCACGAACATGCCGCCCGCGAACAGCCCGCCCACCGCCGACACGGCGGACTTGATCGCCATGAAGCTGGTGGTCTGCGCGACGCTCCAGCCCATGTCTTTGGCGATCGTGTTGTACATGATCGGCATCATCATCGAGACGCCGGCCAGCGCGATGCCCCAGATCAGGAAACCGGCCACGATATTCATGCGCGCATAGCGCCGGACCTGCGCGATCGCGATCCGCTCCCCACCCGTCATCATTGTCTCCTCGTCACCGTGTGACGCCCTGGTGGCGCGCCGGTCGTGATGTCTCCGACGATCCGTCGTGCAGATCGTTCTTTCATGCAGAACATCGTTCTTTTATTTTTAGTGCGCAGGCGAGTCAATCCGACTGGAGGCAAAAGGCTCCGGCACAGGGGCCGGAGTTCCGCCGACAGGGGACATGGCCGGTCAGCCATCGCGTGATGACTGGCCGGCGGGCCAGATGCCGTGGTTGCCGGGCGAAAGGATACCTGCCGGATCGAACGCCTGCTTCAGCCGCGCGTAGGTCTTGCCGAGCGCGTGATCGTTGAAATCGAACTTTGCGGCGACGTGGTCGACCAGCGAAACGTGCGCGCGATAACCGGTGCAGCCCCACTCGGCGGCGCGATCATACATTTCGCGCACCGCGTTGCGGGTGGTTTCCACCTGTTCGGCATCCGCGGTGTCAAACAGGATCATGCTGGCGCTGACCATGCTGCGGCCGGTCAGCAGCAGGCCGAACGGGCCGACCAGTCCGTACCGGTCCAGCGTTTCGCGCACCAGCGCTTCGGCTTTCAGCGCCGCTTCACCGGTAAAGGGCAGGACCGGCGAGAAATCCATGTGGCCGATGCGCGGGCCGAAAATGCCGTGCAGGCGTTCGAGCAGGACTTGATTGGGAATGCCCGCCGAAATCAGGTCCCGCGGTTCCACCTCGTCCGGGCCGGCCTCGCCGGAATAAGCGCGCAGTTCCAGCACCGCGCCGGGCAGGGTGGCGCAGGCTTCTTCCAGAAGGGCGCGCCGCGCTTCGACCATGCGGGCGGGGCCATAGAGGCCGATGCGCGCGTTCCAGCGGCCCGGGCGCAGTACCTGCCGCAGGTTGCGCATGGTGAAAGCGCCGTTGCCGGCTTCCTCGTTTTCGGTATCGGCGGGCGTGCCGACGATCATGGGCACGCCTTGCAGCACACCTTCGTGCATCAGTCGGCGCAGCATGTCGATCATCGGCACGATATCGCGGTCACCCTCGCAGCGGATGGTGCCGGTGACGATCGTTTCCGGGCGCGGCATCAGCCACAGGCCGGCCTTGGTGACCACGCCGAAGTTCGATTGCTTGAACAGTTCATCGAGCGAAGGACCGAAGCCGCGTGGATGGCACGACCACACCGGGCTGTTGCTGATCGCGCCTTGACCGGTGCGCAGCAGCGTGCCGTCGGCCAGCACAGCCTCCAACCCGCACAGCGCCGAGGCATGATCGCCGTGGACGTTGTAGCCGTAGCCGTGTTCGAGCGCATTGCCGATGATGCTGCCCCATCCGAGATCGGGAACCGACATCATCAGCGGGGCGTCCTGCGCGCGCAGTTCCTCGTAAAGCCGGTGAAAGGTAACGCCTGGTTCGATCAGCGCGAAGCCCTGCTTCGCATCGATGTCGAGGATGCGGTTCATCCGGCGAAGGTTGAGCACGATGCCGCCGCTGACGGCAGGCGCCGATCCGCCGTAGCCGAAGTTGCGGCCCATCGACGATGTCCAAAGGTGGACGCCCAGTTCGGCGGCGATCCGCACGGCCGCCTGCACCTGTTCCACCGTTTTCGGCTGGATGACGAAAGAGGGCTGGTGTGCCGTCGCCGCGGGGCCTTCGAACGGATCGCGGAATTCGGCGAGATTGCGACCTTCGCGATGGACCGCATCGGTTCCCAGCAGTTGCGTGAAGCGGTCGGCCGCGCGTTCGATCAGCGCGGGGGAGGGCGTGACGGCAGGAACGGCTTGCATGGGCATGGATCGCATCTCCCGGGGTTTTACGGCCGGGACCGGTTTCGCCGGAGCCGGGCGCAGACGCATTCTGTTATGAAAAATAACATTCTATTTTTACCTCTCGCCGCCTGCATTGGTCAATGCCAAAGTTCTGATTGACAGAATGACGTTTCATTTGCATCTAGCCAGTTGATTCGTGAATACATGTGTTTTCGATTGGGGAGAAGAGGCTATGGCAGTCCGGACTGGCGACCAGTACAAGGCAGGCTTGAATGACGGCCGGGTGGTTTGGCTCGGCGAAGGCAAGGTCAGCGTCGCGGAAGACCCGTTGCTGGCGGGCTCGCTGAACGGCATGGCCGGCTATTTCGATTGGCAGAACGAATACGCTGACGAATGCCTCATCGACGATCCGGAACGCCCCGGCGAGAAGATGAACGTCAGCCTGATGCTGCCCAAGTCGAAGGAAGACCTGATGGTGCGCCATCGTGGTCTGGAGCGACTGGCGCGCTATTCCAACGGCATGCTCGGTCGCACGCCCGACTATGTGAACGTCGTGCTGGCGGGTCACACCGCGCGCGCGGACATATGGGCGAAGGGCAAGCCCGAGGGGTATGAGCGGCTGAAGAACTTCCATCGCGAAGTCATCGACGGCGATCTTTCGATGACGCACACCATCGTTCACGCGAATATCGACAAGGGCGCGCCGCCGCTGGCGGGGATGAACTCTGACCTGACGCTGCGCGTAGTCGGCCGCAATGAAAACGGCGTGATCGTGCGGGGCGGCAAGGTGCTGGCGACGCTCGGCCCGATTGCCGACGAGCTTTACGTCTATTCCTCGGCCCCGATCCCTTCGGGCGCGGAACAGTATGCGCTGATCTTCTCGATCCCGGTCAGCACCAAGGGCGTGATCCAGATATGCCGCGATCACTATGGCGTCGATCGCAGCGTGGCCGACGCCCCGTTCTCATCGCGCTTCGACGAGCAGGATTCGTTCGTGATCTTCGACGATGTGGAAGTGCCCTACGAGCGGCTGTTCTGCGATGGCGACCTCACGGTCTACAACACGCTGAACCAGGGCGTCTCGCCGGGCAACACGCTGCAGCAGACGGCCATCCGCGCGATGGTGAAGCTTGAATTTGCCTATGACCTGTGCAGCAGCATCGCCAAAGTCACCAACAGTCTGCATGCGCCCGACGTGGCGGTGCAGTTGGGCGAGATCTATTCATACCTGTCGATGACCCGCTCGATCATCCATGCCGCCGAAGAACGGGCCCACGACTGGGGCGCAGGCGCGTTCTTCCCGCACCGCGACCTGTCGGTGCTGCGCTGCGTAATGCCAGGCTGGATGACGCGCGTGAACCAGATCATTCGCGCGATCGGTTCGCACAACCTGCTGTGCACGCCTTCGCTGGCGCTGTTCGATAATCCCGAGATCGGCGACTTGCTACGCAAGTATCTGCCCGGCTCCAACGGCATCGCCGCCGAGGAGCGCGCACGGATCATGCGAATGGCCTGGGATTTCGCCGGTTCGGCGCTGGGCAGCCGTATCGAACTGTACGAAATGTTCTACCTGACCAGCCAGACGCGCGCGCGCATTGGCGACCACATGATCGCGCAGCGCGACTACGAATGGAACCAGGTGCAGGAGTTCATGCAGAAGTCCGGCATCCTGCCGGGCTGATCGGAGCATCTCCGTCATGCCATCGGAAGCGGCCGCCGGGCAACGGGCGGCCGCTTCCTGTTTTGGGGAACGCACCATGACTGTCACGACATCGCACGCCGACGTCTCGGCGCAACCGCCGCTCGACGCCTTGTTCAAGGGCGCGATGCGGCGCCTGGCCAGCGGGGTGGCGCTGGTCACCACGGCGGATGCGGCCGGAACGCCCTATGGCATCGCCATGACCGCGTTCATGTCGCTCAGCATGGAGCCGCCGTCGATGCTGCTGGCGATCAATACCGGCGCGTCGCTGTGCGCGCCGCTGCTGGCGCAGGGGGCGTTCGCCGTCAACATTCTGGCATGGGAGCAGCGCGAAGGCTGCCAGACGTTCGTCTCGACGCCGGCCGACCAGCGTTTCGCGACGATGCCCTGGCGGATGGAGCGGGGTGTGCCGGTTGTGTCGGCCTCCGTCGCCACTATCATCTGCGCCGTCGATCAGGCAGAGGCCTTCGGCAGCCATACCATCGTGAAAGGCCTGGTGGAGCGCGTGATGCTGGGGGATGATACCGTGCCGCTGACATATCTGGACGGGCGCTATGGCCGGGTTGGCTTCGATGTCTGAAGAGCCGCTCCGCGCCATCGAGTCCGCAACGGACGAGGCCCCGCGCGAAAGCTCCAGCCGCCAGCGTTTTCTCGAAGCGGCCGATGACCAGTTCATCGCCAATGGCTATGACCGCTGCACGATCCGCGCGATCGCCGCGCAGGCGGGGACCAGCCTCGCATCGCTGAGCCGGAACTGGAGCGGCAAGCGCCATTTGTTCGAGGAAGTGTTCAAGCGGCACTTCGACCCCATCCACGCCGCGCAGAACGCCGGCTTCGACGCCATCGAGGCGAGCGGGGACATCACCGTCCGCGCGATCGTCGCCGCATTCTTCGGCGCCGCGCTGGCGCGGGAAGAGGCGGCCTTGCGCAAGAGCCATCGCGTCTATTGCATGGCGCTGCTCGATCCGTCTGACGAGGCGCGTGGCATCACGCGCCCGTTGGCCGCACCGGTCCGCGCGCGCCTGATCGCCCTGCTACGCCGCGCGCTGCCGCAACTGGACGAAAAGCGCTTTTTCCTGGCGATGAACGTGGTGCTGGGCGCCTATATGTATCCGCAGGCGCATGGCGAGCGGCTCGCGGGAATCATGGGGTTCGATCTCGCATCGATCGACTGGAGCGAGGCGGCGGACATTCTGGCGGACATGATCGGCCACGGATTGGCCGCAAAGCCCTGACTGCAGCAGACTGGAGAATCGAAAAGAAGAAGGCCCGGGAAGCGAACTTCCCGGGCCTTTCTGTTTCCGGCGGAGCGTGGTCAGGCTGCTTCGCTGAGGGTGTGGATCTGCGCCGCATCCGCCCAGTTGCCGTGCAGGCCGAAGCGCAGGCGCACGGGAATGTTGATCGTGGCGATCGGGCCCTTGGCGATTTCGGTGGCGTCGAAGATCAGCAGGTCGCTGCTGCGGGTTTCGAGGCGATTGCACACCATCACGATCCACCCGTCGCCTTCCGCCGCGTCGGGCGAACGGGGCACGAAGCACGGTTCCTGGATGCTGGAGACGGGGCCGGCCCACCACTTCTGTTCCTGGCCAGTCTCGAGGTCGACGAAGCCTAGTGTGTTCATCACCCAGCCGCCGGCACTGCCGCCCTTCAGCTCGACCGGCTGGCTGGGATCGATCACGACCATCCAGCCATACCGGTTCTTCTGGCCGGTGAAGCGATCGTCGATCTTGGGGAATTCGCCGATCATATCGGACAGGCGGACGGCCTTGAACTCTTCCTCGTTCTGGCTGAGATCAACCGTCCAGCGCGTCAGGAACGTGCTGCCGGCGACGGGATCGAACGGCGCGTCGTCGATGTCGGGGAAGAACGGCATCATGTTGTTGGCGGCTACGGGCAGGTCGAGGTGCAGCCTGGTGCCCTCCTGGAACGCGTTCATGACGTGCGCAGTGAAGCAGTTTCCGCCCTTGAACCAGCGGATATCGGCGGCGGTGGTGCCGGGCTTGCGCGGCATCACGGCAAGGTAGCTCGGCAGAGAGGTGTCGAAGCCGAAATGCGGCTTGCCGGCTTTCAGGCGATCCCAGTTGCTGGTCATGCCCATGACCGAGAACAGCGCGTAGTCCGGCGTGATCGCGAAATCGTGCATCATGCAGTAGTAGGGTGTTTCGAACCACACATCGTAGAGCAGCTCGCCTTGGGGGCTGATCTCGTAGTAGGCCATGTCGCGGGTGAGGATGCCCTTTGAGGCATAGCCGAAGCCGCAGAGATTGCCGGTGGCGGGGTCGGTCTTGGGATGCGCGGTGAAGGTCTCGCCCTTCATCTTGCCATCGAAATCGGTGTAGCCGGCGGTTTCGAGCGTGACGGCGTCCATCACCAGGGCCGGGGAATCTTCCTTCAGCGCATAGAGCCGGCCACCGTGAATATAGGCATTGGTGTTCGCCGTGCCGCGGATTTTGCCCTTCACCGCTTCGTCGTCGGTCAGCGGGTTGCGATAGGCGCCGAACACCGCGCGCCCGGCTTCGTTTTCAAGCTTCCACTTGTCGGTCTTGGCCCAGCGCTGGGTGAAATCCACCCGGCCGTCCTTGAACCGGAACATGGAGATCATGCCGTCGCCGTTGAACGCGATGTCGTCACCCAGCTTGGGCGGGAACTGATGTTCCGGCTGCACGCGATAGAACGCGCCGTCCATTTCCGCGGGGATCGTGCCGACCACGTTGAGGTCATGCACATTCGCCTCGACGCGGGAAGGCGTGTTGAAACCGGTGAACGCGGGAACGTCAGGAAAAGTCGTCATTCATCATCTCCCAGAGGCCGCGTGGCGCCGTTGGTGCGAATCTGGGCCTCCGCGCCTGATCCACGCAGCAATAAAACAGAACGATGTTCTATGTGATGGATCGACCTTTGTCCAGTGACTGTGAAGCCGCAAAAACGGCATCTCTGAATCGTTCAATATCAATTGGATGAACGGGATCGAGAGACGGTGGCCGCCTGTGCCGGCCCTATGCGTTGACAAGCACCGCAATTCTGGATTAAAAGAACGTCGTTCTGTCTGGAAGAACCTCTGAATCGGAGGGCTTGCCGGACTTGTTCCGATAACTGACGATCAGGGGAGGACATCGATGCGTCGACGCGATTGCTTCACGAAATTCATGCTGAGCGCTGCAGCCTGTGCGCTGCTGCCGACGGCTGCCATGGCGGAAACGGCGACCGCGGAATCAGGGGCCGAAGCGGGGGGCGCCGAAGATCAGGCAGCGGCACCGTCCGACGGCGAAATCGTCGTTACCGCGCAGTTCCGTCAGGAAAGCGCGCAGAAGGCCGCCGTTTCGATCGACGTGCTTTCGGCCGAGACGCTGGCGCGTGCCGGTGTGGCGCAGGCCACCGATCTCGCGCGGCTTTCGCCCGGCGTGCAGATTACGCAAGGCGGTAGTTCGCTGCAGATATACATCCGCGGCGCCGGCGATTTCTCGACGACCGCCTACAGCAACTCGGCCGTTGCGCAGAACTATGACGGCGTGTTCGCCGCGCGCAGCCAGTACGTGGCCGGCGTGTTCTACGATCTGGAGCGCGTCGAAGTGCTCAAGGGTCCGCAGGGTACGCTCTATGGCCGCAACGCCACCGGCGGCGCGCTGAATATCCTTCCTGTGCAGCCCAAGCTGGGCGTGTTTGAAGGATACATGTCGGCCGGGTTCCAGAACTACAACGGCTTCTCGGCCGAAGGTGCGCTGAACATCCCACTGGGCGACAAGGTCGCCATCCGCGCGGCGTTCCAGGGTGTTTCGCGCAACGGTTACATCAGCGACGGCACCGACGACGACAAGCATCATTCGTTCCGCTTGCAACTGAAGGCGGAGCCGACCGAGGATCTGACCCTTCGCCTCGGCTTCAACTACCAGCACCTCGGCGGGCGTGGTCCCGGCAAGGTGGTCTATGAGCCGACCGCGCCGACCGCGCCGGGCCTGACCAACAGCCAGCCGATCATCCCCGCCGATCGCTGGACATCGATCAATGGCACGCTGAACAGCCTGATCTCGAAGGTCGTCGCGCCTCCGGGCATCTATCCGCTCGATACCAGCAAGACCTACCAGAACATCGATATCTGGGGCATCAACGGTCATCTGGAATGGAACCTTGGCCCGGCCACGCTGACCGTCATCCCGGCCTACCAGCACGTCAAGCTGGATTCGCTGGTGATGCCGGCGCTCTATTTCAGCACCACCAACTACTTCACCGGCGCGCCTTCCACGTCTGATGCGGAAACGGTTGAAGTCCGTCTCGGCAACGCGAACGAGAAGCTCAAATGGGTGCTGGGCGGCTATTTCTTCAACGAGGATCAGGACAGCTTCAACGCCGTCCGCCTTGGCCGCGCGTCCGACACGGCTTTCGTGGCCACGCTCAACACTCGCGCCTACGCCGCCTTTGCCGAGGCGACCTATTCGCTGACCGACCGTTTCCGCCTGACCGGCGGCATCCGTTACACCGACGAAACCAAGAGCGTCGATGGCTATCGCTATGCCATCGCGGGCAGCCTGGCCTGCCCGAATGGCGGCACGGCGATCGGCGGCAGCTGTGAACTGAAGACGGCGGCGGGCACCAACGTGCGTGGCACCTATTCGGCGCATCGGGTCAATTACAAGGCTGGCTTTGAATTCGATGCCGGGCCGCAGAGCATGATCTACGGCAGCGTGGTCACCGGCTTCAAGTCGGGCGGCCAGTCGAACGCCGACATCGATCCCTACAAGCCCGAGGACGTGACGGCCTATACGATCGGCGCGAAGAACCGCTTCTTCGGCCGGCTGCTGCAGCTCAACCTCGAACTGTTCTGGATGGACTACAAGAACCGCCAGGAAAACTTCTCGCAGCTCGATCGCGGCGGCGCGCAGGTTTCCTCGCTGTTCAACGCGGGCAAGGCCGTGGCCAAGGGCGTCAGCGCCGACGTGACGCTGCGTCCGACCGCCAACGACAGCCTGCGGGTGGGCATCGAGTACACCGAGAGCAAGTACAAGGAATTCAGCTACCGGAACTACAGGGCGGGCAATCCGTCGGCCTCGACGGCGTGCGATGTCACGGCGATCACCGGCGGCAACGCCCAGATCGGCTTCTGGAACATCAACTGCAACGGCTTCCAGTTGCCGCGCACGCCGAAGTGGTCGGGCACGGTGGGTTATACCCACACCTTCGATCTCGCCAACGGCGCGAAGATCGAGTTCGCGCCTGACATGACGTTTGCCTCGTCGCGCTGGTTGAGTGCCGAATTCGTCGAGAACGCGCGCGCGCCGGCCTATGCGCTGGTCAACGCCAGCCTCACATACCGTTCGCCCGAGGACAAGTACTCGGTCCAGCTGTTCGTGCGGAACATCGGCGACAAGGCGGTGTATACCGGCACGCAGCAGTATCCGTTCATCGCCAACTACAACGGCCAGGACATCGCGCCGCCCCGCACGTGGGGCGCCCGTTTCCGCGCCCGTTTCTGATGGGGCAGGCCGGGGGGCGATGAGGCCGCCGCCCCGGTGCGGGGTTCCGGCAACGGGCGCGGAAGGCAGATGTCGTCCGCGCCCGTCGTGTGTCCGCGCCTCGGGAAATTCCGCGGCACGATGCGGGACGGCGAGCCGGATGAGCGGGAACGGCGGGACGCTTCCGATTCCGAAAAAATGCGGTCTCAGCACGCGAATACAATTGATTTCACATCTGCCTATGTTAATAAAAGAACGATGTTCTGTTAAATAGAACGGAGAAGAGATTATGCGGCTCGCGAGATTTGATGGTGGCAGGATCGGGGTGTGCCTTGGCGACGAGATCGTCGATGTCACCGATGTCTGCGGCATCGATCCTGCGGAATGGCCGGCGGTCGGTCCGCTGCGGCTGATCCGCGATTTCGAGGCGCTGCGCCCCAAGATCGAGGCGGCGCTCGCCGCCGCTGCGCGCAAGCCGCTGGCCGATGTCCGGCTGGAAACGCCGGTGCCGTGGCCGAACAAGGTCATCGCCTATCCGGTGAACTATCACGCGCATGGGCGCGAAATGCAGGCGCGGTACCGTGCGACCAACCAGGGCTTCTTCCTGAAGCCGTGCTCGTCGCTTTCGGGGCCGTCCGATCCGGTGGTGCTGCCGCGGGTGCCGGGGCGTGAAGTACACCACGAAAGCGAACTGGGCATCATCATCGGCAAGGAAGTGCGCGGCCTTCCGCGCGAGAACTGGCGCGAGGCGGTGTTCGGCTACACCTGCCTGCTCGACATGGTGGTGCGCGGGCGCGAGGAGCGCGTGTTCCGCAAGGCATACGACAGCTTCTGCCCGATCGGGCCTTGGGTGGTGACCGCCGACGAAGTGCCCGATCCGGCATCGCTCGACATGAAGCTGTGGGTCAATGGCGACCTGCGCCAGTCCGCCAATACGCGCGATCTGGTGCTCGATATTCCGGGCATGATCGAAACCGCCTCGGCGGTGATGACGCTCTATCCCGGTGACGTGATCGCGACCGGTACGCCTGAAGGCGTCGGTCCCGTGGTGGACGGGGATCGCATACGCATCGTGATCGACCGGATCGGCGAAATGAACGTGGACGTGGTGCAGGGCGATCTCGGCATGACCGAAGTCTTCGCGCAGCCCTACGTGCCGCCGATCATCAAGCAGGCCTGACCATGGCGGCTCCGGAAGCGGATTCGCTGGAGGCGCTGTACGGCGCCTTCGCGAGCATGAACATGGAGGGCGGCTGGCACCGGAAATTCCCGGCGCTGTGGCCCGAGCCGCGGCGTAATTTCCTGCCGCACGTCTGGCGCTATGCCGAGGTCAAGCCGATCCTCGACCGTGCCGGGCGGCTGGTCGATACCGCACAGGCGGAACGCCGCAACCTGACGATGTTCAACCCCGTGGAAGGCAACGTCTATTCCACGGTGCGCACGATCGTGGCGGCTTACCAGATGATCCGGCCGGGCGA
The DNA here is from genome assembly GCF_002336885.1 of Novosphingobium sp. UBA1939. Taxonomy (NCBI): domain Bacteria; kingdom Pseudomonadati; phylum Pseudomonadota; class Alphaproteobacteria; order Sphingomonadales; family Sphingomonadaceae; genus Novosphingobium; species Novosphingobium sp. UBA1939. The sequence goes on from NZ_DDFB01000103.1 coordinate 25,552, forward strand.
GGTCGCCCGCGCCCATCGCCATACGCCCAACGCGCTGCGGCTGATCCTTGAAGGGCGCGGTACTTATACCGTGGTCGACGGCAGCCAGGTGGAAATGCGGCCAGGTGACGTGCTGCTGACGCCAAACTGGGCCTGGCACTCGCACGCCAATGGCGGCGGCGAGGATTGCTACTGGATGGATTTCCTCGATGTGCCGCTGGTGCATCTGATGGAGCCGATGTTCTACCAGCCGCATCCGGCGGGGCTGGAAGCGGACGTGACCGAACTGGCCGAAGCGCCGATCGCGTTCCGCTGGGAAGACACGCTCGCCGCCCTGGATGCGGAGCAGGCGCGGGTGGGCGAGGGCGCACCGGCATCGGTGACGCTGGGGCCGGCGCAGCTCGATACGATCGCCCTGCGCATGATGCGGATACCCGCGGGTGTAGAAACCGCGTCCCTGCGCACGACCGCGAACAACATCTTTGCCGTCGTGCGTGGCAACGGCACGACCGAGGTGGACGGGCAGACGCTGGAATGGCGTTTCGGGGATACCGTGGCGATTCCGGCGTGGCGCCCGTTCACGCACCACGCCGCCGAAGATGCGGTGCTTCTCCAGGTCACCGATGAACCCGTCCTCGCCAAGCTTGGCTGGCTGAGGACCGAAACGCCGTGATCGCGCGGCATCGCAACCAACTTTCATTCCGGAGCATGGCATGACCAAATCGCCCAAGATCCTTATCGCCGGTGGTGGCATCGGCGGCATGGCGGCCGCCCTTTCCCTGCTGCGGCGCGGCTATGACGTCGAGGTGTACGAGCAGGCGCCCGAGCTGGGCGAGGTGGGCGCGGGCGTTCAGATCAGCCCCAACGGCGCGCGCGCGCTCGATGCGCTGGGCGTGTTCGAGACGCTGAAGGCCGCGTCCTGCGCGCCGCGTCGCAAGGAGTTCCGCCTGTGGAACACCGGGCGGGCGTGGCCTATGTTCGATCTGGGCCAGATGGCGATCGAGAAATACGGCTATCCCTATCTCACGGTCTATCGGCCGGACCTTCTGGGAACGCTGGTCGATGCGGTGCGTGCGATGGCGCCCCAAGCGATCCATCTGGGCGCGGCGGTAGAGAACGTGACCAACCGGGAAGACGGCGTGGCGCTGCACCTGGCCGGCGGCAAGACCGTGGAAGGCGATATCCTGATCGGTGCCGATGGCGTGAAATCCACCGTGCGCAAGTGCCTGTTCGGCGATGACGAAGCCAATTTCACCGGCATGATCGCCTGGCGCGCCGTGATCCCCATGGAGCGTCTGCCCGAACATATGCGCCAGATGGTAGGCTGGACGTGGATCGGGCCAGGGGGCCACATGGTCAACTATCCGCTGCGCGGCGGCAAGCTGATGAACATGATCGGCACGATCGAGCGCAATGACTGGCAGGTCGAATCCTGGTATACGCAGGGCAGCATTGAGGAATGCGCCAACGATTTCGCCGGCTGGCACGAGGACGTGCAGACGCTGATCCGGTCCGCGCCGACGGTAATGAAGTGGGCGTTCATGGAACGCACGCCGCGCCAGAAGTGGAGCGAGGGCCGTTCGACCCTGCTGGGCGACGCCTGCCACGCCACGCTGCCGTTCCTGGCACAGGGTGCGGTGATGTCGATCGAGGACGGCGTGGTGCTGGGCCGTTGCCTTGACCAGTACGACGATCCGAAGGAAGCCCTGCTGCGCTACGAGGCCGCGCGCGTCGACCGCACGAGCCGCATGGTGCGCGGGGCCAAGGAAAACACCGCCCGCTTCCACGAGACCGCGCTGGCGACCGAGGAAGGCGCGGTGAAGTACATGGAAAGCGAATGGAGCCGTGATCCGATCAACGATCGCTACGACTGGCTCTATCGCTACGACGTTCTGACCGCCGAGATCTGAGCATGACGGAGGCTGCCGCTTCTGCCGCCCGTCCGCCTGCCGACCTTCTGGCGGGCGTGCGGGTGCTCGATCTAACCAACGTGCTGTCCGGCCCCTATGCCACCTATCAGATGGCCATGCTGGGTGCGGAGGTCATCAAGGTCGAGAATCCGAAAGAGGGCGATCTTGCGCGCAAGCTCGGCGCGTCCCCGGCGCTCAATGCGATGATGCTCGGCACCTCGTTCCTGGCGCAGAACGCGGGCAAGAAGTCGGTGACGATCGATCTCAAGCATCCGGACGGCAAGGCACTGTTCCGCGATCTGCTGGTGACGGCGGACGTGGTGGTCGAGAACTTCCGGCCGCGCGTGATGGATCGGCTGGGCTTCGGTTACGAGGAAGTGCGGGCGATTAACCCGCGCATTGTCTATTGCGCGATTTCGGGCTTCGGGCAGGAAGGGCCGCTCAGCGCCAATCCCGCTTACGACCAGATCGTGCAAGGCCTGTCGGGGGTGATGAGCATTACCGGCGATGCGCAGTCCGCGCCGCTGCGCGTCGGCTATCCGTTGTGCGATACGCTGGGCGGGCTGGCCGCGGCCTTTGCCGTGGTGAGCGCGCTGTTCCGGCGCCAGCACAGCGGGGAAGGGGCCTATATCGACCTCGCCATGCTCGATGCGACGATTTCGGCGATGGGCTGGGCGGTATCGAACTACCTGATCGCGGGTGTCGAGGCGCAGCCGATCGGCAACCAGAACACGACGGCTGCGCCTTCCGGCGCGTTTCGCTGCGCCGACGGCCAGATCAACATCGCGGCGAACAAGCAGGAACAGTTCGAGCGGTTGTGCGATCTGGTGGGGCTTTCCGCGCTCAAGACCGATCCGCGCTTTGCCGAGCGCGAGGCGCGCAAGGCCAATCGCGCGGCGCTCAACGCGCTTCTGGACGAGGCGCTTGGCGCGCGGGGGGCCGCGGAATGGGAGGACCTGCTCAACGCCAACGGCATTCCCGCCGGTCGCATCCTGTCCATTCCCGAAATCCTAGCGCACCCGCAGATCGCGGCGCGCGGCCTGATCCATGAAATCCCCATGCGCCAGCCGGGGCTCGAAACGGTCAAGGTCTGCCGCGCAGGTTACAGCCTGGGCGACAGCCAGCCGGCCGCACGCTCCGCACCGCCCTTGCTGGGGGCCGACAATGCCGAGATATTCGGCGCGCTGGGCCGGGACACGGCGGTGCTGGAGACGTTGAAGGCCGGAGGCGCGATTTGAGCGCCCGCTTGTTGTCCGGCGCGGTGGCGGCGGAAATTCCGTCGCCCTGCGCCGGATCAGTCAGCGCGAACCTGCGCGAAGCGGGCGGGCGTTTCGCCCAGATTGATCGAGAGCCGCGCGGCGGCGTCGATCGCGATCGGGCGCAGCTTTTCGACGTAATCGTCGGTGAAGCGCGCGCTGGGGCCGGAAAGCGTGATCGCGCCCATCAGTTTGTGCCCGGCGCCGAACACGGGGACGCCGACCGCCGCCATTTCCGGATCGACGCTACCGATCGAGATGACGCAGGCATTGTCCGGTGTGAGCGGGGCATAGGGCATTGCTTCATAGTCGCGCAGGATGGTGGACGCGGCGCTGCGGTTGAGTTCGCGCCGGTCGCCCTGGCGGATCGAATAGTCGCGCACGGTATGGCGCCCTTCGGCGCGGAACAGGCAGACCTGGTATTCGCCGTCGCGGATGAAGAACGATGCGCCTTCGGCAGTCTGCGCCACCAGATCGTCCAGCACGGGATCGATGAACTGCCGCAGGTCGAAAGCGTCCTGAAACACGGTGGACAAGGCCAGCAGGCCTGCGCCGAGCTGATAGCTCCCATCCGCGCGCTGCCAGACGAAGCCGTACTTTTCGAGCGATCCCATCAGCCTGAGGATGGTGCTCTTGTAGAGGCCGGTAATGCGCGAGATTTCCGCGAGGGTGAGGACCGGTTTGTCGTGCCGGAAGGCGTGAAGGATATCGAATGCGCGGTCGACCGCCGCGACGCCTGCCTTGGAATTCATGATTTTGGGATGCCCCGCCTAAGCCTTATTGGTTGTTCTATTTAGCAGAACGTCGGTTCAATTTGTCAATGGCTATTTGCGGCGAAAAAAATGTTCGGTGAAGGAACCAGCACATGACCGATCTGCCCTCGCGCGTGTTTATCAAGGAAGAAGGGCCGCGAGAAGGCTTCCAGATCGAGAAGCGCCTGATTCCGACCACGGAAAAGATCCGGCTGGTCGATGCGCTTTCGGATACGGGGCTGGATTATATCCAGGTCACTTCGTTCGTTCATCCCGGCAAGGTGCCGGGCATGGCTGATGCGGAAGCGGTCGTCGCCGGGATGACCCCGCGCGATGGGGTGCGCTATGCCGGGCTGTGGCTGAACCAGCAGGGGCTGATCCGCGCTATCGCTACGGGCAGGCTTTATCTGGAGGGCAAGCTGACGCTCTACGCGTCCGACGCTTTCCTCAAGCGCAACCAGAACCGGGATCCGCAGCAGCAGCTTGCCGCCCAGCCGGAACTGGTGAAGATGTATCAGGCGCATGGAATTCCGGTGCGCACCGGCTTCGTCACAGCCGCGTTCGGCTGCAATTTCGAAGGCGACGTGGCCCCGGCCAAGATTGTCGCGCTGGTGAACGAGATGCGCGCGATCGCGCGCGATCAGGGGGAAGACCTTTCGCTGATCGGGCTGGGCGACACGATGGCCTGGGCCACGCCCGAACGCATCCGTCGCGTGGTTGGCATGGTGCAGGACGCCAACCCAGACGTGGACCTTTCGCTCCACCTCCACGATACGCGCGGGCTGGGCCTCGCCAATGCCTATGCCGGGCTGCAGATGGGCGTGCAGCATTTCGACGCGGCGGTAGCCGGGCTGGGCGGTTGCCCGTTCGCCGCGCACGCCGGCGCGGCCGGCAACATCTGCACCGAGGATTTCGTGCTGATGTGCGAGGAGATGGGTATCGAGACGGGCGTCGATCTGGAAAAACTGGCCGAATGCGCAAGGCTGGCGGAAGAGATCGTCGGCCATCCACTGCCCGGCAAGGTCAAGACCGGCGGTAGCCTTGCCGCGCTGCGTTCGCGCATCGCCGCGTCGTGATGTTCGCCTGATCCTCGCGAAAGCCCGATCGATGAATGCCTGCCTGACGCCGCTTTCGCGGCTTTCCGCCATCCGCAGCGCCGCGCTGGCGCACTTGCCGCGATCTCTGGTCATCCTGCTCGAAAACGTGCTGGCGCACGAGGCCGAGCCGGCGCCGCTGGTCGCGCGGTTCGAGGAATGGCTGCAACGCGGCGAGGCGATGGCGGAACTGCCGTTCCGCCCGGCACGCATCCTGATGCAGGATACCGCCGGTGTCGCGGCGATGGCCGACCTGGCCGCGTTGCGCGATCATGCCGTGGCGAACGGCCATGCCCCGGGCGAGGTCGACGCCGCGATTCCGATCGATCTGGTCATCGATCATTCGGTACGCGTGGATTACAGTGGCACACCGGAAGCGGCGACGCGCAATCTGGCGCTCGAATACGCCCGCAATGGTGAGCGTTACCGCTTCTTCAAATGGGCCGAGCACGCCTTTCCCAAATTCCGCGTGGTGCCGCCGGGGCAGGGCATCTGCCACCAGATCAACCTGGAGATGCTGACCAACGGTGCCGTTCCCGCGCCGGAAATGCCCGGCGGCTGGATGGCGGAGACGGTCATTGGTACGGACAGCCACACCACAATGGTCAACGCACTGGGCGTGCTTGGCTGGGGCGTGGGCGGGATCGAGGCAGAGCTGGCCGCACTCGGCGCGCCGGTGCCGATCCCGCTGCCGCGCGTGTGCGAAGTGGTGCTGACCGGCGCCCGGCCAATCGGCGTGACGGCGACCGACATCGCCCTGCACGTGGCCGCGCGGTTGCGCGCGGAGGGTGTGGTCGACCAGATCGTGGAATTCGATGGCGACGCACTTTCCTGGCTTTCGCTGCCCGATCGAGCGGCCATCGCCAATATGTGCCCTGAATACGGGGCGACGGCCGCGCTGTTTCCCGTGGACGAGGAAACGCTGGCCTATCTGGAGACGATGGGCCGCGATGCCAGCGTGCTGGCGGCCTATCGCGCCTATGCGTTGGAAACGGGGCTATGGCGCGGGACAGGGCCGGCGCGACGCTATTCGCGTTCGCTTGCCATTGCGCTGGACGAGGTCCGGCCGGTCATGGCGGGGCCGCATCGTCCGCAACAGGTACGGACCTTGTCCGAGGTCCGCGCCAGTCTCGAAAGCCGGTTTCCCGCGCTGGCGCCGCCGGTCGACCGTGCCTGTCCGGGCAATGGGGCGGTGGCCATCGCGGCGATCACCAGTTGTACGAACACCGCGAATCCCGAGGTGATGCTGACGGCGGGGCTGGTGGCGCGCAAGGCCATCGCACGAGGGCTGTCGGTTCCCGGTTGGGTCAAGACCTCGCTTGCGCCAGGCTCGCGCCGCATTGCCGCGCTACTGCGGCGGGCGGGGTTGCAGGACTCGCTCGACGCGCTGGGTTTTCACGTCGTGGGTTTCGGCTGCACCACCTGTGTCGGCAATTCGGGCGATCTCAAGCCCGCATTGACCGGACCGGACGTGCCGGACCTTTTGGTCTCGCTGCTTTCGGGTAACCGCAATTTCGAGAACCGCATTCACCCCGCGGTCGGCGCGAACTATCTCGCCTCGCCGCCGCTGGTTGTGGCCGGAGCGCTGGCGGGCAACCTCTATGCCGATCTTTCCGCCGATCCGCTGGGGCATGACCGGAACGGCCAGCCGGTGTTCCTGCGCGACATATGGCCCGATCCGGATGAGATCGCGCACGCGATGACGCACTGGCGCGATAGCACTGCCGAAGCTGGCGACACGGAAGCCTGGGCAGCGCTGGACGCTCCTTGCACACCGCAATTCCCCTGGGATGCGCTATCCGCCTTCATTCAGCCACCGCCTTTCTTCGACGAACCACGCACGGGGCTGTTGGGGGACATCGTCGATGCACGCGCCTTGCTGGTGCTGGGCGACAACGTGACCACGGACCACATCTCCCCGATCGGGCGCATCCAGCCCGATACGCCGGCCGCCGCCTATCTGCGATCGACCGGCGCTGCCGAGGGCAGCTTCGGCAGCTATGGCGACCGGCGGGCGAACCATCACGTCATGCTGCGGGGCACGTTCGACAACGCGCGGCCGGAAAACCGCCTCGTCAGCGCGCCGGGCAACCGGACGATCGGGCCGGACGGGGCGGAATGCGCGATCCATGACGCGGCTATGGCGTTCGCGGCGCTGGGCGTGCCCGTGGTGGTGCTGGCGGGCGAGAACTACGGCACTGGTTCCGCGCGCGACTGGGCGGCCAAGGGAACGGCGCTGCTGGGTGTTCGCGCGGTCATCGCCCGCAGCTTCGAGCGCATCCATCGTGCGAATCTGATTGCGCTGGGCGTGCTGCCGGTAGTCGTTGAGGCGGATCTTTCGGGCGTGAGCGCCGGGGCGAGGATCGCGCTGCGCGGCGTTGCAGCGCTTTCGGAGGCGGACCGGACGCTGGTGGCCGAAATCCTCGAGCCGGGGCAGGACGAACCGCTCCGCCTGGATGCGCGGGCCGATGTCTGGTCGGACAGCCAGTTCGCCATGCTGCGCGATGGCGGCCTTTTCGCAGCGTTCCGCAAGCGGTTCGGCGGCATGTGACCCGCCGCCCCCGGAGCCGCGTCGGGCGCCGGAGGCGACAGGATTTTCAGAGCCGGAATACGCGTTCGGCGTTGGTCTGCATCAGCTTCTTCTTCGCGCCGTCGGCTATGTCGAGCAGGTCGTGGATGCGCACCTCTTCGGGCACGTACTGGTAGGGATAGTCCATCGCGTACATCACGCGGTCTTCGCCCAGCACATCGAGGCACAGCTTGATCGCCGGTTCGAACGGCATCCCGCTGGTGGTCACCAGCACGTTGTTGCGCATGTAATGGAACAGGTCGTGCCGCAGCGGCTTCAGGCATGCGTAGCGTTGCGAACGCACGCCCGCGCCGTGCATGAAGTTCAGGCGATAGAGCCAGTAGGGCAGCGCTTCTCCCGCATGGCCGACGATGATCTGGAGATCGGGATAGCGATCGAAAATGCCCGAGGTGATGAGGCGGAGCAGATGCAGCCCGGTCTCCACGCCGAAGCCGAACACCGCGCCGTCCAGCCCGGCTTCGAGCATCGGGCCGATCATGCTGTCGGGCGGCGTGGTGGGGTGGATGTAGAGCGGATGGCCGGTATCGGCCAGCGCGCGGAAGATCGGATCGAACTTCGGATGATCGAGATATTCGCCATGGGTGTGGCTGTTGACGAGCACGCCCCGGAAGCCGAGTTCCGCCCCGCGCCGGATTTCCGCCGCGCTCCATTCCGGGTCCTGCGGCGCGATCGCGGTCATGCCCACGTAGCGGTCGGGGCGGGCAGCGACAGCTTCGGCCAGGAGGGCGTTGGATGAGGCGCTGACACGGCGGGCGTCTTCCACGTCGACGTAGGCCTGCACGCCGGGGCTGGTCAGCGAAAGCACGGCCACGTCGATGCCGCTGGCGTCCATGTCGGCGATGCGTCCCGCGCCAAGATCGAGCAGGCGATCGAGCGTCTGGCGCGCGCGACCGTCGCTGTTCATGCCGTAGAAGCCCCAAAGCGAGGTGATGCCCCGGTCGGCCTTGCCGTCCTTCACCAGCCGGATCAGCAGATCGACCTGTTCCTGCGTGGCGAAGGCTTCTTCGGTGGCGATGCGCAGATAGCCGCGGTCGCCGCCGGTCCTGAGTTCGTGAGACATCGTGTCTATCCCGGTTGCAGCGGCTGGATCAGCCTTCGTGGACGGTCTTGGTGACGAGGCAGGCGGCCAGGCCTTCCGGGCCGTCCTCATGGCCATGGCCCGACCATTTCACGCCGCCGAACGGCGCGTCCGCCCCGCCGATGGTAGTGGTGTTGAGCGCCAGCATTCCGGTTTCGAGCCGGTTCTGGATCGTCTTCTGCCGCTTGGCGTTGCTGGTCCAGCAGTAAGCGGCAAGGCCGTAGGGCAGGCGATTGGCCTCCGCGATCATGGCTTCTTCACCGGCATAGCGGTTGATGAGCGCGACGGGACCGAACGGTTCCTCGTTCATGATCTCGGCCGAAAGCGGGGTGTCGGACAGCACCGTCGGCGCGAAGAAGAAGCCCTGGTTGCCGATCCGTGCGCCGCCGGTGTGAAGCGTGGCGCCGGCCCGCACAGCATCGCCGATCAGCCGCTCCATTGCCTCGGGCCGCCGGGCGTTGGCCATCGGCCCCATCTGTACGCCGTCCTCCACTCCGTTGCCGACGCGGACCGCCTGCGCGCGGCGGACGAAGCCTTCGAGGAAGCGGTCGTAGATGCCTTCCTCCACGATGAAACGCGTCGGTGCGACGCAGACCTGCCCGGCATTGCGGAACTTGTGCGGGACCACGGCGTCGAGCACCTGATCGACATCGACATCGTCGAACACCAGCACCGGGCCATGTCCGCCAAGCTCCATGGTCGTGCGCTTGAGGTCTTCGGCGGCGAGCTTGATCAGCAGCTTGCCGACCTGGGTCGATCCGGTGAAGCTCAGCTTGCGGATCACCGGCGAGCGCAGAAGATAGGACGAGACTTCCGCCGGTTCGCCGAACACCGCCTGCGCGACCTCCTGCGGGAGGCCGGCGTCATAGAGGCACTGCAGCACACCCAGCGCGGAGGCAGGGGTTTCTTCCGCCGCTTTCAGGATCACCGAGCAGCCCGCCGCGATCGGCGCCCCCAGCTTGCGCCCCGGATTGCCCAGCGGGAAGTTCCACGG
>NZ_DDFB01000052.1:0-14203 GCF_002336885.1 Novosphingobium sp. UBA1939
CGGACCCGGAAAACCCGGTGTTCACCGCGACCGGCATCAGCCTGGTCGCGCACATGGCCAATCCGCACGTTCCGGCCGTTCACATGAACACGCGCTTCCTCACCACCAGCAAGGCCTGGTTCGGCGGCGGCGGCGATCTCAACCCGCCGATCCCTTATGACGAGGATACCGCCGAATTTCACGCCGCGTTCAAGGCGGCATGCGACGCGCATGACGGGGAGTACTATCCGCGCTTCAAGAAGTGGGCGGACGACTATTTCTACATTCCCCACCGCAAGGTGCACCGGGGCGTGGGCGGTATCTTCTACGATCACCTCGAATGCGCCGACCTCGATGGCTTCGCCGCCAACTTCGCCTTCACCCGCGACGTGGGCGAGGCATTCCTCGACGTGTTCCCCAGGCTGGTGCGCCGGCGCATGGGGATGGACTTCACGCCCGAGGACAAGCAGCGCCAGCTCGAATGGCGCGGCCGCTATGCCGAATTCAACCTGGTCTATGACCGGGGCACGCTGTTCGGCCTGAAGACCGGCGGGAACATCGACGCGATTCTGATGAGCCTGCCGCCCGAAGCGGTGTGGAGCTGACGGTTGGACTACGACCACCCCGAGCCTCTCGCCTCCGGCTACCATGCCGTCAGTCCCGGCGATCTCGCCTGCGTGGTGACCGCGCTGGAAATGCGCGAGAAACCGGCGGCGTTGCGGCGGCTGGTGCCGGAAGGCGATGTGCCGGTGCAGCTTGTCCGCTGGGAAGCGCCGGCGATCGAGAAATACCGGATGCTCTACCGCCGTGTCGGCGCGCCGTGGCTGTGGTGGTCACGGCTGGTGAAGGATGATGGCGAACTGGCGGTCATCATCCACGATCCGCAGGTCCACGTCTGCGCGGTGGTCGATCGCGCCCGCGTGGAAGTGGGGATGCTTGAACTGGACTTCCGCGTGTCCGGCGAATGCGAGATCACGTTCTTTGGCCTGATTCCCGGCGCGACCGGGAAAGGGCTGGGCAAGTGGCTGATGCGCAAGGCCTTGCAGTTGGCCTGGCGCGAGGGCGTGGGCCGGGTATGGGTGCATACCTGCACGCTTGATGGCCCGCAGGCGCTGCCGTTCTATGTCTCGCAAGGCTTCGTGCCCTATGCGCGGGCGGTGGAAGTGTTCCCCGATCCGCGCCTTGGCGACGTGCTGCCGGAGGACGTGGCACCCCATGCGGCGCTGCTGCGCGCCTAAGCGATTACACTGATCCGCATTTCCGCGACCTTTACCCCTTGCCCTGACCGCATGGTTCCGCCCATTTAGGCAGGACATGCTACGTCAGTACGAACTTGTCGAACGGGTGCTTGCCTATGATCCGGACGCGGATGAGGCTATCCTCAACCGCGCCTATGTCTATACCGTGCAGAAGCACGGCACTCAGAAGCGCGCATCGGGCGATCCCTATTTCTCGCACCCGGTGGAAGTCGCCGGGTTGATGACCGAGCTGAAGCTCGACCAGGCGACGGTGGTGACGGCGCTGCTCCACGATACGGTGGAGGATACGCTGGCGACGGTCGATGAGATCGAGCGGCTGTTCGGCGCCGATGTCGCGAGGCTGGTCGATGGCGTGACCAAGCTCTCGAAGATCGAGACGATGAGCGACAACGAGCGCGCCGCCGAGAACTTGCGCAAGTTCCTGCTGGCGATGAGCGAGGACTTGCGCGTCCTGCTCGTCAAGCTGGCGGATCGCCTGCACAACATGCGTACGCTTCATTTCATCAAGAGCGAGGAAAAGCGCCGCCGCATCGCGCGCGAGACGATGGATATCTATGCCCCGCTGGCCGAGCGCGTGGGCATGTACGAATACATGCGCGAGATGCAGTTGCTGGCCTTCGAGCAGCTCGAACCCGAAGCCTATGCCACGATCAGCGGGCGTCTCGCCGCGATCCGCAGCGAGGAGAACGGCCAGGTCGGGGCGATCGCGCTGGAGATCAAGCAGGCGCTGGCCGAAGCGGGCCTAAGGGTGGAAGTCTCGGGCCGCGAGAAGCACCCCTATTCGATCTGGAAGAAGATGGCCGAGCGCCATGTCAGCTTCGAGCAGATCACCGACATCATGGCCTTCCGCGTGCTGACCGAGAACGAGGACGATTGCTATAAGGCGCTGGGCATCCTGCACCGCACCTGGCAAATGATCCCCGGCCGGTTCAAGGACTACGTCTCCACGCCGAAGATGAACGGCTACAAGAGCCTGCACACCTCGCTGATCTACAACAACGCCATGCGCGTGGAAGTGCAGATCAAGACGCGCGCGATGCACGAGACCAACGAGTTCGGCCTAGCCGCGCACTGGTCGTACAAGCAGGGCGGGGTCACGCCCGACGGGCAGGTGGGCTGGTTGCGCGATCTGCTGGAAATCCTCGAAGCCAGCAACGATCCCGACGAACTGCTCGAAAACACCAAGATGGCGATCTATCAGGATCGCATCTTCGCCTTCACGCCAAAGGGGGCGCTGTTCCAGCTGCCCAAGGGCGCGACGCCGATCGACTTCGCCTTTGCCGTCCACACCAATCTGGGCGCGCAGGCGGTGGGCGCGAAGATCAACGGGCGGCACGTGCCGCTGCGCACGCCGCTCAACAACGGCGATGTGGTGGAGATCATCAAGAGCCGGACTTCGGAGCCGCAGCTTTCATGGCTCGCCTTCGCCGTCACGGGCAAGGCGCGGGCCTCCATCCGCCGTTTCGTGCGCCAGAAGGAACGCGCCGAAGTCGCCGCCATCGGGCGCAAGCTCTATGAGGAGATCGTCGAGCGCCTGCCCGGCACCGTGGGCAAGAAGGCGCTGGCTGACGCGATCAAGCGGCTGAAGATGGCGGGCGAGGAAGACCTGATGTTCGCCGTCGGATCGGCCAAGGTCGATGACCGGCAGGTGATGGAAGCCCTGATGCCGGGCAGCGCGGCGAACCTGCCCGATCCCGATCACTGGCCCAAGCAGAAGCGCGCGATCGCGGTGCGCGGACTGACTCCGGGCATGGCGTTCCAGCTTGCCGCCTGCTGCCATCCGGTGCCCGGCGATCGCATCGTCGGGCTGCGCCGGCCGGGCAAGGGCGTGGAAGTCCACGCGATCGACTGCCTCAACCTTGCCAACGGGATCGATGCCGACTGGATCGACCTTTCGTGGGATGCGCGGACTGACGGCGCGATCGGCCGCTTGCGCGCCGAGCTTTACAATCGCCCCGGCACGCTGGCGGAAATGGCGGGGATCTTCGCCAAGAACCACGCCAACGTTGTCAATCTGGAAATGACCCAGCGCGAAAACCCGTTCCATACCTACGAGGTGGATCTGGAAGTGCGCGATCTGGCGCACCTTACGCGCATCATCAGCGCCTTGCGCGCCAGCGACGCCGTGGCGCAGGCCGAGCGCATCTGATCCTGCCGGGCGCCACATTGCCAGCCGCCAGGCCCCGTGATCGCGGGTGTACAGTGTTTCCGGCAGAGGGTTTCCAGTATCCGAAACGGACTATGTTTATGATGCGGATTTTTTCATTTATTTTCCGGTGCTTGATTGTCTCTTAAAAAAGATGCGGCGTAAAACGGATATTTAATGCGTTTTACAACTGGGTAAATAATTACCGGGAATTAACCACTATTTACTTATCCGACTGGCGTCTGTCGCGACGAAAATTGCGCGACGAGGGGTCGGTTTATTATGAAATTTACAAAGTCGATCGCGGTAATACGCGTATTTATCGGACTGTATGTTTTCCTGCTTGGCGGGATGGCTTACGCCGCAGACTTGCAGGTTTCACAGTATTCAGCCGACCCTGATCCAATAGGCTCGGGCGCCCAGGCGACTTTTTCAGTCACCGTCGCAAATAACAGTACCCCGACGGTCAGCAACGCCGTGGTCACGATCGCGGTGCCGGGGAACTTCGAGGTTGCCGGTACGGCGGGCGACATCCCTTCGTATTGCGCGCTGTCCGGCACGCCAGGCAGCCAGACGCTGACCTGTACCCTGACGACCCTGCCGGGCGGTGGCGTGGCCAATGCCCGGACTTTCAGCTTCAAGGCGACCGCCAAGACGCCGGGCGCCAGCAACTCGACCGCGACCATAGCCGCAGCCGGGAACAGCGATTCCAATCCGGGGAACGACAGCCTGACTATCACGCCCACGGTGCGGGCGGGTGCGGACATCGCGCTGGTGAAAGCCGGATCGGCTTCCAGCGTGCCGGCCGGCGGCATTCTGCAATATACCCTGTCCGCGACCAACAACGGGCCGAACACCACCGCGGCGATCCGCGTGGTCGACAACCTTCCCGCCGCCAGCGACTTCCAGTTCCAGTCCGCCACGGGCTCGGGGTGGACCTGCAACCTTTCCGGGACCACGCTGACCTGCGACTACAGCGGTAGCGCACCGGCGGTCGGCCGCAGCTTTCCGGCCATCACGATCAGCGGCAAGATCACCAAGAACACCGCCGGCACGATCAGCAACATCGCGGCGGTGAGCATCATCGATCCGCTGGTGCTCGATCCCGCCACGGGCAACAACATTTCCAACACCGTCGTGACCAATGTGCAGGCGGGCGCGGATCTCCAGGCGATCAAGTCGATGACTTCCACGATCACCGTGGGGCAGGGGGGCAGCATCGTGCTGTCGATCCGCAATACCGGGCCGCAAACAACGCCGGCGGGAACGAAGATCGCCGACACCATCGACAGTTCGCTGACGATCGGCGCATTGCCCTCCGGCTGCGCGCGATCCGGCCAGACGGTGACCTGCACCGCGTCGTCGATCGTCGCCACGGGGCAGGTGGATTTCGTCATTCCGGTAACGGGCTCGTCGGCAACCTCAGGCGTCCTGACCAATACCGCGCATGTGACCCCGCCCAGCGGATTCACCGATCCGGATATGAGCAACAACGATGCCTCCGCGCCGTTCCAGGTGGTGCTGCCGAACGCGGACCTTGAACTCTATTCCAAGTCCAAGAGCCCCAGCCCCGTCGCGCCCGGCGCGGACATCACCAGCACCATCGTGGTGCGCAATCTGGGGCCGTCCGCGGCAAGCTGGACCCCGGCCACGCCGATCCGCGTGACCGACACGCTGAGCGCCGACGAAACCTACGTCAGTGTTTCGGGCAACTGGTCCTGTTCGGTTTCGGGCGTGGTGGTCACCTGCCAGACGACGGATTCGGGCACGCTCCAGGTCGGCGATCTGCTGTACCTCTCGCTCGTCACGAAAGCGGGAACGGGTGTCGATACCGACGTGGTCAACACCGCGTGTACCGACCGTACCGCCGGGTCGGCGCACACGCCGTCCTCGCCTTCCAGCCCCACCGGCAACGATTGCCGCTCGGCCGGCGTGCGCTCCACGACCAAGGCGGCGGACATTTCCATCGCCAAGGACATGAGCCTTTCGCCCTCTGGCGGCTGGACCCATAACCTGGCGGTCGCGAACACCGACGGCAGCTATTACATCCGCCTGCGCGTGTCGAACGCCGCCGGCGGCGACCTGGCGCGCACGGTTTACGTGACCGACGCCATTCCCGATTTCATCACCAGCGGCAGCTACGTCACCGCCGTCAACCAGAACAGCGTCAGTTCGGGCAGCATGAGCTACAACCAGTGGAACGGGCTGGTGACCTGGGCGCTGTCCAACCTGGCGGCGGGCGCCACCGAAACGCTGGTGATCCGCGTGGACCGGCCGTTCGAAAGCGGTTCCTACACCAACTTCGCCTCGGTGTTCTCGCCCGACACGACCGAGACCAACAACGCCAACAACAGCGATTCCGCGAACTTCAGCGTGGGCGCGGTGGCCGACATGACGATCAATTCGAAGTCGGTAACGCCCGATCCGGTGCGCGTGGGCGTGCCTGCCACCTATATCATCAGCGTGCGCAACGATGGCGCCAACCCGGCGGACAACGTGCAGGTGGTCGACGTGATCGATCCGGCGCGGTTCCAGATCACCGGTACGCCGAGCACGACCAAGCCCGGCGCAAGCTGTTCGGTCGTGCAGGCCACGGGGACCGTGACCTGCGCCATGGGCCAGTTCGCGCGGACCGAGGTGCGGCAGATCAGCATCGATGTGCTGCCGAAATACCCGTTCGGTTCCGAGACGGTGGCCACGCTGCCGATTACGCAGGCGAACAAGGCCACCGTCACCACCTCGACGCTCGACGCCAACGGCGGCAGCGATCCCAACGCGGGCAACAACGCCTTCACGCTGAACCACACAGTGAACGGCCC
The DNA here is from genome assembly GCF_002336885.1 of Novosphingobium sp. UBA1939. NCBI lineage: Bacteria > Pseudomonadati > Pseudomonadota > Alphaproteobacteria > Sphingomonadales > Sphingomonadaceae > Novosphingobium > Novosphingobium sp. UBA1939. Next base: position 6,204 of record NZ_DDFB01000052.1, read on the forward strand.
GGCGTTCGATCTGGCCGTGACCAAGACCGAAAGCGACCCGGTCAATGACGATCCGGTGCGGTTCGACGAGACGCTGAATTACGACATCCGCGTTTCCAACTACGGCCCTTCGCGCGCCACCAACGTGATCGTCACCGACATTCCCTCGCCGCCGGCCGGGCTGACGACCACGCTGCAGTCGGTGACGGTGAACCCGGTTGCGGCCAACGGCGGGCTGTCGCTCCAGGCGGCGCCCAACGCAGGGTGCACGCCTTCGGGCGCGACCTATGTGTGCCGCATCGATGCGTCGAACGCGGATGCCAACTACCTCGATCCTTCGCGGCAGGTGGTGTTCCGGCTGGTCTTCGCCATCGGCGGCACGCCGCCTTCGGCCCCGGTTACCTACAGCAACGCGGCGGAAGTGACCTCGGCCGAACAGCCGGTGTGGAACGGCACGGGCGCGGATTCGCAGACGGCCAACAACCGCGCGGTGCAGACGACGACGATCCGGCCGTCCACCGATCTCCAGATCGTGAGCAAGACGCGCACCGGAGCGCTGATGCGCAACGTCAACGAACCGGTCGAATTCACCATCCGCTTCCGCAACAACGGGCCTTCCACCGCAACGCGGGTGCGCGTGACCGACGTGCTGCCCGCCGGCTTCGTCTATGCCGCAACCCCCGCGCCTTCGACCGCCATTCCCGGCGGCAGCGGCGCCAGCGTTTCGGGCCTGACCTGTTCGGGCACGACCACTATCACCTGCGATATCGACGGCAGCTTCCCCGTGGGCGCTGCGCAGCTTGTGGACCTGAAAGTCCGCGCCAAGGCACAAGGCCCCTACAGCGGCGCGCTTTCGCCGATGGACGCGACCGACACCGCCACGATCACCCCCGGCCTTGACGGCAGCGGCGATCCGCTGAGCGAGGATGCCGACAACACCAACAACAGCCAGTCGGCGGTCGTCCAGATCAAGCCTTCGTCCATCGCGGGCACGGTCTATGCCGACAACAACGACAACAACGTGTTCAACGGCGGCGAAGGCATTGCCGGCGTCACCGTGTCGCTGACCGGCACCGACATCTATGGCAACGCGGTTTCGGCCACGGCCATCACCAATGCGTCGGGGGCGTTCGTGTTCGACGTGCTGCCGCCTTCGGATGCGGCGGGCTATGCGATCGTCGAAACGCAGCCGGCCAACTTCTACGACCTCAACGAAACCGCGGGCAGCGCCGGCGGCACCGTCAACAACGCGGTCCGTGGCAACACCCCGGCGGAGAACACCATCGGCGGCATCGTGCTGGCGGCGCAGACCGCGGCGACCGGCTACCTGTTCCAGGATCACGCCAGCGCGGTGATCGTGGCGGTCAACGACAACCCGCCGGCAGTCAACGGCGCGACCGGCCAGACGAACATCGTCAATGCCTTTGCCAACGATACCTTCAACAACGCCGCCATCGATCCGGCGAAGATAGTCACGACGATCGTGACCCCGGCGACGAATCCCGGTGTGACGATGGATACCGCGACCGGTCTGGTCAGCGTGGCGCCGGGTACGCCGGCGGGCACTTACACCATCGACTATCGCATCTGCGACAAGGCCGATGCCGCGACGTGCGCCACGGCGCGCGTAACGGTGATCGTCACCGCATCGCCGGTCACCGCCACCAACGACACGATCAGCGGGATCAACGGCGCCACCGGCGCGGCGGATGTCCTGTCCGCGCTGACCGGCGATACCGTCAACGGCGCCGCGGCGACGACTGACATGGTGACCATTGCCGTTGCCACCGGATCCACGGTGCCTTCGGTGCTGACGTTCGATACCGCCACCGGCAAGGTTTCGGTCCATGCCGATACGCCGGCCGGCACCTACAGCTTCAACTACCATATCTGCGAAAAGCTGAATCCGGCCAACTGTGCCATCGCCACGGAGACCGTCTCGGTCGTCGCCGGCGCGATCGCGGCGGTGAACGACAGTGCCACCGGCATCAATGGCGCGGCGGGCGCGACCGGGGTGCTGAATGTGCTGACGGGCGACACGCGCAACGGCGCGGCGGCGACCACGGGCACCGTCACCATCGCGGTGGCGCCCGGTTCGACCGTGCCGTCCGAACTGACCTTCGATACCGCCACCGGCGCGGTCTCGGTCAAGCCGGGGACTCCGGCGGGCACCTATCTGTTCAACTACCGCATCTGCGAAACGATCAACCCGACCAACTGCGCCACCGCCGAAGCGCGCGTGGCGGTGGTGGCTGGCGTGATCGCGGCCGCGAACGACACGGTTGGTGGCGTCAACGGAACGCTGGGCGGCAGCAATGTGCTCAACGTCCTGGCGGGTGACACGCTGAACGGTGCGCCGGCCACGACATCGACGGTGGCGATCGCGCTGGCGCCAGGCGCCACGGTCCCGGCCGGGCTTACGTTCGATCCGGCGACGGGCAACGTCTCGGTCGCGCCGAACACGCCGGCGGGAACCTATCACTTCGACTATCGGATCTGCGAGAAGCTCAATCCGACCAACTGCTCCACCGCGACCGCAACGGTAACCGTGGTCGCCGCGCCGATCACGGCGGACGACGATGCCTCCTCGCCCGTCACGGGTGCGACCGGTGCCGCCGACGTGGTCGACGCGCTGGACGGGGACGCGCTCAACAATGCCCAGGCCAAACTGGCCGACGTGGCGATGACGGTCGTTACCCCGGCCACAGCGGTGGGTGGCAATCCGGTGCCCGTGCTTGATACGGCCACCGGCAAGGTCAGCGTGCCGGCGGGAACGCCTTCGGGCACTTACACCATCGATTACCGGATCTGCGAAAAGCTGAACCCGGCCAATTGCGCCACCGCCAGGATCACCGTGCCGGTAACGGCGGCCGCGATCACGGCAGGCAACGACAGCGCGACCGGCATCAACGGCGCGGCAGGCGGCACGGGTGTGCTCAACGTTCTGTCGGATGACCGGCTGAACGGGATGGCGGTAACCGCGGGGACGGTATCCATCGCCGTTGCCGCCGGATCGACGGTGCCTGCGGTGCTGACGTTCGATCCCGCTACGGGCGCGGTCTCGGTCAAGCCGGGGACGCCGGCGGGGACCTATCACTTCGACTACACGATCTGCGAAAAGCTGAACCCCACCAACTGCGCGACAGCCACGGCCAGCGTGACGGTGGTGGCCGCGCCGATCGTCGCCACCCCTGACAGCGCGACCGGGATCAACGGTGCATCGGGCGCGGCGGGCGTGCTCAACGTGCTGGGGGGGGATACGCTCAACGGGGTGGCCGCCACCACGGGAACGGTCACGATCGCTGTGGCCTCGGGCGCCTCGGTGCCTGCAACGCTCGCGTTCGATCCCGCCACGGGCGCGGTCTCGGTCAAGCCGGGCACGCCGGCGGGCACCTACAGCTTCGACTACACGATCTGCGAAAAGTTGAACCCCACCAACTGCGCGACGGCCACGGCCAGCGTGACGGTGGTAGCCGCGCCCATCGTCGCGACCAACGACACCGTTCCGCCGGTCAATGGCGGCCAGGGTGGCGCGGGTGTGATTGACGTGCTGGGCAACGACACGCTGAACGGTGCGCCGGCCGACAAGGGCACGGTCACGATCTCGGTCGTCACGCCGGCCACGCCGATCAACGGGGGCGCCGTGCCGGTGCTCGATCCGGCCACGGGCCTGGTCAGCGTGCCGGCGGATACCCCGGCGGGCACTTACACCATCGACTATCGCATCTGCGAGAAGCTGAACCCGACGAACTGTTCGACGGCAAAGGTAACCGTGCCGGTCAGCGCCGGTCCGATCACGGCGAAGGATGACAGCGCCACCGGCATCAACGGTGCATCGGGCGCGACGGGCGTGGTCAACGTGCTGGGCGGGGATACCCGCAACGGCGCGGCCGCGACCACGGCCACCGTCACCATCGGCCTTGCGCCGAGGGCGACGCTGCCGGCCGGGCTGGAGTTCGATACGGCCACGGGCGATGTCTCGGTCAAGCCGGGCACGCCGGCGGGCACTTACAGCTTCGACTACCAGATTTGCGAGAAGCTGAATCCCACCAACTGCGCGACCGCAAAGGTTAGCGTCACCGTCATTCCCGCGCCCATCGTGGCGGTGGATGACACGGTTTCCGGCATCAACGGCGGTTCGGGCGCGGTCAACGTGCTGAACGCGCTGGGGGGCGATACGCTGAACGGCCAGCCGGCGACGGTTGCCACGGTAACGCTGTCGTTGGTGAACGCGCTGCCTGCCGGCTTCACGTTCGATCCCGCCACCGGCAACCTCGGTGTCGCACCGGGCACGCGCGACGGCACTTACGCCATCCCGTACCGGATCTGCGAGAAGCTGAACCCCACCAACTGCGCCAGTGCGACGATGACGGTTACCGTGATCCCGCCGCGCAGCACGGTTTCGGGCATCGTATATCTCGACGGCAACCTCAGCCGCACGCACGAAAGCAGCGAGGCGCTGCTGGAAGGCTGGACCGTGGAAGTGGTGCGCGGTGGCGCGGTGGTCGGCACTACGCATACCGACGCCAAGGGCTTCTACAGCATTCCGGACCTGCTGAGCGGCGATGGCTATTCCATTCGCTTCCGCCATGCGGCGAGCGGGGTGGTCTATGGCCGGATCGACAGCGCGGTGCTGCCGGTCAACGCCACGCTGGCCGACCAGAACATGCCGATCGATCCGTCTGGCGTGGTCTATGACTCGGTCACCCGCAGCCCGGTTCCCGGCGCGGTGGTGACGCTGGTGGACGATGGCGGCGTGCCGCTGGCGGATACCTGCTTCATCGATCCGGGCCAGGCACGCCAGGTCACGAGCGCCGATGGCCTCTACCGCTTCGACATCGTGGCGGGCGCGGCGGCCCAGTGCCCGGCGGCACGCACCGGCTATCACCTGAAGATCACACCGCCTGCGGGATATTCCGGGCCGGAATCGACGGTGATCGCGGCGCAGCAGGGCCTGTTCAACCCCGCCGGCCGTGGCACTCCGGCGCCTGTGGTGGCCAATGCCGGCGCGCCGCAGGCTTCGGACCCGACGACCTATTTCCTCGGCTTCCTGCTGGGGCAGGGTGACGGCAACGTGGTGAACAACCACATCCCGCTCGATCCCTTCCTGTCGCGCACGCCGCTGATCGTCACCAAGATCAGCGACAAGCGGACCGCGAACGTGGGTGATCTGGTGCCTTACACCATCACCGTGCGCAACACCGAGGCGCTGACCCGCGCCGGGGTGGCGGTCGTGGACATCCTCCCGCCGGGCTTCCGCTATGTCGCGGGATCGGCGCGGGTGGAAGGTCTGCCGCTGGAGCCGGTGGCGAACGACCGCGAACTGCGCTGGAACGGGCAGGTCGTGCCCGGCAACACCACGCTGACCTATCGCATCATCGCGGTGATCGGCGCGGGCGTGACCGAGGGGGATCGCGTCAACACCGCCGTCGCCCGCAGTGGTGGCGCAGCGGGCGCGGGTGGCTCGGACATCTCGAACCGGGCGCAGGCCGTGGTCTCGATCGTGCCGAGCACGCTGTTCGACTGCGCCGAAGTGATCGGCAAGGTCTATGACGACCTGAACGGCAACGGATACCAGGACGCAGGCGAACCGGGCATCCCCGCCGCGCGCCTCGCCACGGTGAACGGCCAACTGGTGACGGTGGACGATCATGGCCGCTACCACATCACCTGCGCCGCCGTGCCCAACGCGCTGATCGGCTCCAACTACGTGCTCAAGCTCGACACGCGGACGGTGCCGGAAGGCTATGCGCCGACCACCGACAACCCGCAGTCGATCCGCCTGACGCGCGGCAAGATCAGCGAGTTGAACTTCGGCGTGCAGCGGGCGCGGGTTGTGGCGGTTGCCATCGACGCCCGGGCCTTCGCGTCCGGGAGCGCCGATCTGCTGCCCGCCTTCGCCACGCGGCTGGAAACCCTGAAGACGATCAAGGCCGCAAGGCTGGCGATCCGGGCGACCTACACGGCCGCCGCCGGTGAGCCCGCCGCGCTGGTCGAGGCCCGCCTTGCCAGCCTGCACGACCGGATCGGCGAGGTGTTCCGCAACGGCTGGGATGGCCCGCCACCGGTGATCGAGATCGACATGATCGCCGCCGGCAGTGCCCGCACCAGCGCTTCGGGACAGGAGTAAGACCAATGAACCGCAAGACCATCCTGGCCCAGCAGCCCGCGTTCAAGGCGCGCCATGCCACCCTGCTTGCCAGCGTTTCCGCGCTGGCCGGGCTGGGGATCGCCACGCCGGCCTTTGCCGCGCCGCAACCCGGCTCCATGGCGTCGCAAGCCGATTTCGCGCGGCTTTCCAGACTGGCGATAGGCGCCAACCTGACCGACCGGGCGGCGTTGCCGGGCGCGGAGACACGCCTTGCCGCGCTCTCGGCCAGCCTCGTGCCGATCGCGCCCATGCCGGTCCTGTCGGTCGGGCTGGTCGGCTCGGAGAGCACCGTGCGGCGTGGCGATGCGGCGCTGTTCCTGGGTTACAGCAACTATCCGGCGTTCGTCGATCGCGCGGAACTGCGCGTATTCGCGCCGGATGCGCCGCTCGCCGGGCCGCCGCACGCGGTGGTGGAGGCCGATCGCAACGGGCTGATCCGCTGGACGCCCAGCACGTACGCGGGCGATGCCATGCGCTACGTCTATCGCGTCTACGACCGGGAAGGCCGCTTCGACGAGACCGCGCCGCAGCCGCTCACGGTTTTGTCGGCGGTGCACCTGCTCCCTGCCGAGCCGGTGGCGCGGGCCGACTTCGGCATGGTCGATAGCGCAGGAATCCGTCAGCTCCTGCTCGACGGCGCGCAGGCGGTGGCGGTGGAGGGGCAGACGTCCGCGCCGGATCAACTCGTGCGCATTGCCGGCCAGATCGCGCCAGCCGATGCCGCCGGGCGCTTTGCCGCCGTGCAACTGTACCCGGCCGGCTGCGGCGCGGTGGCGGTCAGCGTGACCGGCGCGTGCGGCGAGAGCACGACCCGGCACGTCATGCCCGATCCGGCACAGACCGTGCCGGCCACCGCGATGGGAACGGGCGATGGCCTGAACATCGCCCTGGCCGATCCACGCGCCGAAGCCGTCGCAGCCACGCCTCTCACGGCCGACAACCCCTATGCCATCCGCGTGCGGACCGATGCCGCGCGGGTCGATCCCGTGCTGGCGGCGGGGCTGGTCGAAAGCGAACGGACGGTGGCGCGCGGGAAGGACGCCACGTTCATCCGTTATACCAACTATCCCGCGATAGTGGCGCGTGGCGAGGTGCGGATTTTCCGCGCCGATGCCTCTCCCGATGGCACGCCGCTGGCGGTGGTGCCCGCCGACCACGACGGCGTGGCGCGCTGGACGCCGGGCGAGGACGCCGGGGGCGACCTGTTCTACGTCTATCGCGTCTATGACCGCGATGGCCAGTTCGACGAGACCGCGCCGCAGGAACTGGCCGTGGTGGATACCCCGTTCGAGGGCAACCCGCCGCCGCGCCCGCTGTTCGGATCGCGCGACGAGGCGGCGGTGCGCAACATCCCGTTCGGGCGGACCGCGGCGGTGACGGTTACCGGCCATGCCGACGCTGGCGCGGAAGTGGTGTGCGTGGGCGGGCAGATGATCCCGCTCCAGTCCGACGGGCGGTTCGTCAGCCAGCAGATCGTCGCGCGCGATGCGCGGCAGGTGTGGGTAACGGTGGGGCAGGGCGAACAGACCCGGTTCACCGCGATGCGCGACATCGGCGTGAAGCAAAGCGACTGGTTCATCGTCGGCCAGGGCGATCTGACGTTCGTTTCCTCCAAGGGCCATGGCCCGGCGGTGGAAGTCAGCGGCGATCCGATCGCGGCGGGTGAGCACGTGACCGGCCGCGCGGCGTTCTACGCCAAGGGCACGTTCGCCAGCGGATGGAAGGTGACGAGTTCGCTCGACACCGGCGAAACGCTGCTCAAGGACCTGTTCAGCAACCTCGACCGCAAGGACCCGCGCCAGTTGCTGCGCCGGCTCAATTCGAACGAATACTACACGACGTATGGCGATGATTCCGCGCTGGTCGAGGA
>NZ_DDFB01000052.1:14272-27793 GCF_002336885.1 Novosphingobium sp. UBA1939
ACGATCCCGGGCCGCGACGAATTCCGGGGCACGGGCGGTTCGCTCTATTACCTCCAGCGCCGCGACGTGACCGTGGGATCGGAACGGCTGGCGGTGGAAGTGCGCGACCGGATCACCGGCGTGGTGCTTTCGCGCCGCAGCCTGCAGGCGCAGGAAGACTACAGCATCGATTACTTCCAGGGGCGGCTTACGCTGCTCCAGCCGCTTTCGTCCTATGCCGCCGATGGTGCGACAGTGCGCGATGGCACGGCTTCGGCGGGCGTGCCGGTGCTGGTCGCGAACTACGAATACACCCCGGCGGTGGGCGATGTGGGGGGCTATACCGTGGGCGGCCGCGCCGCCGCGTGGATCGGCAATACGGTGCGCCTGGGCGTGACTGGCCAGCGCGAGACCACCGGCACCGCGGACCAGACGCTGCTGGGCACCGATGCCACCGTGCGGTTGCATCCGGGCACTTATGTGAAGGCGGAAGTCGCGCAGACCGAAGGGCCGGGCTTTGGCCAATCGAACTCGGTCGACGGCGGCCTCACCTTCGCCAGCTATGGCGCGACCGGCAGCGCCAACGTGAAGGCCATGGCCTATCGCGCGGAAGTGGCGGTGAACTTCGCGGAACTGGCGGGCGGCAAGCCGGCGGACGCTGGTGGAACCGGAATCGATAAGGGCAAGTTCTCCGCGTGGTTCGAGCATCTCGACGCGGGCTTCGGCGCCAACGCGCAGCTGACGGCCAGCGCCACCGAACGCTGGGGCGCGCAACTGGCGCTGCCGATCGGCAGCCGCACCGCGCTGGCGGCCAAGGTGCAGCATCTGCGCACCGATGCGGCCGGCACCCGCACGGTCGGTTCGGCGGACGTGACGCAGCGGCTGGGCGGCGGTTTCACGCTGGCCGGCGGGCTGCGCTACAGCCAGGACGCGGTCGGGCTGGCCTACAACAGCACCGAAAGCGGCAAGCGGACCGACGCCGCGCTGCAGCTGGGCTACAAGCCGGAGCACGGCAAGTGGTCGGTCTATGGCTTCGGGCAGGCGACGCTGGACCGCGACGCCGGCCGGCGCGGCAACAACCGCGCGGGGCTGGGCGGAAAGGTGGAGCTTTCCGACCGGCAGTCGCTGGCGGCCGAAGTATCCGAAGGCGACGGCGGGCTGGGGGCGAGCGCCACGCTCAACCATCGCTATGGCCGGGGCTCGGAAACTTACCTCGGTTATGCGCTCGTCACCGACCGCGTCGACCAGGGGCTTGAGCCTTCCACCAGCTTCACCCGCACCAATCGCGGCACGCTGACGCTGGGGGCGCGGCACCGGTTTTCCTCCGCGCTGTCGATCCACGGCGAAAACAAGCTGGGCCACGGCGGCACCGCGCCCAGCCTGACGCGCAGCTTCGGGCTGGACTGGACACCCACGGAGCACTGGTCGTTCTCCGGCTCGTTCGAAAACGGCCATATCGACGATGTGACGACGGGCCGCTTCCGCCGCACCGCCGCCACGTTCGGCGTGGCCTATACCAGCAAGGGCGTGCAGTTCGGCACCAACGTAGAAGGCCGGTTCGAGCGGGGGGCGGGGCGCAGCCAGAACGTGTGGCTGTTCCGCAACCATGCCTCGGTCATGCTCAACCCGGACTGGCGCGCGCTGGCGCGGCTGAACTTCGCCATCGCGGACAACACCACCGCCGATGTCAACGCCGCCGACTATGTCGAAGGCACGGTCGGCTTCGCCTATCGCCCGGTGGCGAACGACCGGCTCAACCTGCTGACGCGCTATACCTACCTCAAGGACATGGGGCCGGTGGGGCAGGTGACGCAGGGCGGGCAGATCGGCAGCCCCAAGCAGAAGAGCCAGATCTTCGCGATCGACGCGAACTACGATCTGACGCGCACGCTGACGCTGGGCGGCAAGTATGCCTTCCGCAAGGGCAGCGTCTCGCTCACGCGCGACAGCGATACCTATGTCACCAGCAACACCTGGCTGGGCGTGGCGCGGATCGACTGGCGGCTGGTGCGGCAATGGGACGTGCTGGTTGAAGGACATTACCTGTCCGCCGACCGTGCGGGCGATCACCGCTGGGGCGGTCTGGCGGCGGTCTATCGCCATATCGGCAACAACGCGAAAGTCGGCGTGGGCTACAGCTTTTCCGACTTTTCCAGCGACCTTTCGAACCAGAGCTACACGAGCAAGGGCGTGTTCGTGAACCTGCTGGGCAAGTTCTGATGCGGGGAGAGCGGGGATGAAGACCATGCGTTCGTGGATCGCGGCTGGCTGCGTTCTGGTCGGCGGCCAGATGGCACCGATGTCGGTGATGCCAGCACAGGCAGCGCCGATCGAGCAGTTGCGCTGCATCGACGACCGGCTGAACGAGCGCCAGCGGGCGGATATCGCCGGGCTGTTCGCGCAGCAGCCGGATGATCCCGCGGGCCGCGTGAAGACTGCCCAGGGTTCCGCCGCCGCATCGCGCGACATGACGCTGGCGCTGGCCAGTTGCACCGCGCGGTTCGGCTGGAGCAGGGCGGCGCAGGACGCGGCATCGCGCTATCTGGTGGAGATTGCCCGCCTGGCGCGGATCGCGGTGGACCATGGCGCCACCTGGAGCGCGGCCATGGAACGGTACGCGCCGCTTGCGGCCAAGCGGCTACCCGACGGAAAAGACGTGGAAGAGCATCTTCGCGCGCAGATCGTGGCAGGGGCCATCGCCAACGGCAGCGGGGCGATCCGCGCGGAGCAGGGAGACGCTGTGATCGCCTATCTGCACGGCTGGCGCGACGTGGATCGCGCGCGCGGGGCTTTTGCCGGCGTGAAATGATCAGCGCGCCGGGGCGGACGGGGCAGGGCGCACGAAGTGCGCCCGCGCCTGTTCCGCTTCGGCATGGATCGCGCATTCCTGCGCATGGTCGTTGATCAGCCCCATCGCCTGCATGAAGGCGTGGACGGTCGTCGGGCCGACGAACTTCCAGCCCCGCTTCTTGAGATCCTTCGACATCGCGATCGACGCGGGCGAGGTGGAAGCGAGGTGAGGGACCGCTTCACCCCGTGGTTCGAAGCTCCAGACATAGGCGGCGAGCGAGCCCTTTTCGTCGATCAGGTCCAGCGCGCGGCGGGCGTTGTTGATCACCGCCTCGATCTTGCCGCGGTGGCGGACGATGCCGGTATCCTGCAGCAGCCGTTCGACATCGCCTTCATCGAAAGAGGCGACGCGCGCGAAATCGAAGCCGTGGAACGCCGCGCGGAAATTGTCGCGCTTCATCAGGATGGTGCGCCAGCTCAAGCCGGACTGGAAACCTTCGAGCGAGAGCTTTTCGAACAACCGCCGATCGTCCTCCACGGGGAAGCCCCATTCGCGATCATGATAGGCGATGTACTCCGCCGAGGCCGCACACCAGCCGCACCGTGGCCGTCCGTCGTCGTCCGTTGTCAGACCGACCATTTCTCCCGCTCTCCATCATCCCGAATCACGTCAATGTTCTTTCTATGTTCCATTGACGCGCCGGATGCAAATCCGCCGATCAGGCACGTTCCATGGCATCCCGGTACCAGCGATTGATTTCGCCGCCGGTTGCCAGCCATACACCGTCGTGACGGGCAATGTATTCCAGCGCCTGCTCGATGTGTTTCATGCGGAACGGATGCCCCGACACGGGGGGATGAAGCGAGATCGACATCACTTTCGGCAGCGTTTGCGCTTCGTGGTACAGCACATCGAACTGATCCCGGATGATCTGGCCGAAACCGGCGGCGGATTCGCCCTTGCCCAGTATGGTCGGCACGTCGTTGACCTCGACGGTGTAGGGCAGGGTCAGCAGCGATCCGCCCGTGACGCGCAGGGGCACGGGCAATTCATCGTGCGCGTAGTTTGACAGGTATTCGATACCCTCTTCGGCCAGGATGTCCGGCGTCTCGACGCTTTCGGTCATGCACCAGCTGATCCAGCCTTTGGGGCGCTGCCCGGTCTCCTGCTCGATCGTGTCGAGCGTCGATCGGATGAAGCCGCGCTGCCGGTCCGGTGTCATGTCGATCATCAGGCCCTGATTGTGGTCGCCAAGCCCCAGCCATTCCCAGTTTCGTTCGTTTCCGGCGGCGATGACCTGCGGGTATTCCCGGCATACATCCGTGCTGAGATGGGCGGTGGCGCGGAAGCCGTGCCGGTCCATCGCGGCCATCAGGCGCCAGATTCCGACGCGGTGGCCATAATCGCGCCAGCCATGGTTCAGGATGTCGGGAACGAGATGCGTGGTGCCGGGATAGATCGCGTGGCCGGGCGCCGTGGTCAGGAACGGGACGTGTTCCAGGTTCACGTAAAGCAGCACGGCCAGGCGCTTGCCGTCCGGAAAGGGAATGGGCTTGCGCTGCGTGATCGGCGTGAAATCGTAACGGGGCGATTGGGTGAGCATGGTCCTCTCTCCCGCATGAAGATGGCCGCCCGGGCGCGAACCCGGGCGGCACCCCCTCAAACGTGTTGCTCGTGTCTCAGAAGTTTGCGGTAACGCGCGCGCCGAACGTGCGCGGTTCCTCAAGATAGGCGGTGCCGGGGCCGGGAATGCCGGCTGCCGCCGATGCGGCGATAACCGCGATGTTGCTGATGTTCTTGATCCACAGGCCCGCGCTCCAGCGGTCGTTCTCGGCATAGTAGGTCAGGGTGGCGTTGGCCTTGGCATAGGGCCGCTGGCGAACGCCGAGGCTGTGCGCATAGTCCGCCCACCACTGGCTTTCATACCGGGCGTCGGCCTGCGCGCGGATATAGCCGGACTTCAGGCGGAAATCGTGGCTGACGCCGCCGCTGATGGTCCAGTCGGCCGCATAGGGCGGGTTGAGACCGTTGTAGCTCGTTCCCAGCGGCGTCACGAAGTTCTTGTTGCGGGCGTGGACGTAGCTGACCGACAGGTTGATGCGGTTGTCGCTGTCCGGCTGATAGAGAATATCAAGCTGGTTGCCGGGGATCGTCACCTTCGCCGCATTGAAGATGGGATTCAGGATCGCGTTGACGTTGATCGCCTGCAACTGGAGGTTGCGGTAATCGTAGTAGAAGAATTCGTCATTGATCTGCAGCGTGTTGTCCAGCAGCCGCGTCTTGATGCCGGCGGTGATCGCCTTCAGCGTGGCAGGCCGCACCTCTGCATTGTTGAGCGGGGTGGACTGGAACTCGTTGTAGGTGCCCGGCTGATACCCCGTCTGGTACGTGACATAGGCCATGGCATGCGGCGCCACATCGTATTCCACGCCGATCTTGTAATCGAACCGATGGTACTTCTTCGAGAAGCGGTACGTGGAAACCTGGTCCAGCGGGGTGATGCCGTTGCCCTGGCGATCATCCACGCCATAGCGGCCACCGACCGTCAGGCGCAGCGCGTCGCTGAAGCTGTACGTCGCCTGTCCGAACACCGCCGCCCCCTGCAGCCGGTTGCGCTGCACGTTGCTGATGAAGAACGCGCTGGGGAAGCCATAGAGGAAGACGGCCGATCCCGAATTGACGGTGCGGTAGGCATAAAGGCCCGCCAGCCATTTCAGGTTCGAGGACGAGCCGGACAGGCGCAGTTCCTGCGTGACTTCCCGGTATTCGGCCGACTGGCGTGCGGGCAGCGCGCCCAGCCAGTAGTTGCGGATGTCGGACTTGAGATAGAGGTAGCCCGGGATGTAGCTGAGCGTCAGGTTGTTGCCGAGTTCGAGATCGACCTGCGCGCCGCCGGCCCAGTTGTGGAACGTCTGGTCGGGCGCGACTGGCTGGCCGAACGGGGCAAGCGCGGCCAGGCTGCCTTCGCGCTTGTCGTTCCAGGGGTTCGACGTCAGGAACGTGTTCTCGCTGTAGCCGCCCGTGGCCGGATCGAAGCCCTTGTTGACCAGATTGGGCGTGTGCCCGTTCTTCTGGACGGTGTAGCCCCACAGGTAGACGCTGAGGTTCGAGCCGGGCTTGTAGAGCAGGCTGAGACGCGCGCCGAAATCGTTCTTGGAATCCGCGCCGGACTTCATCACGCCGTTGCGGTAGGTGTAGTCCACCGCCGCGCGGATCGCGAGGTCCGACGACAGCGCGAGGTTCTGGATCGCGGTGGCATGGGCTAGGGAATAGTTGCCGCCTTCGAGGATCAGCTTGGTTTCGTTGTCCTGCGTCGGGCGCTGGAACGAGACGTTGACGGTGCCGCCGATCGCACTGCGGCCGTAAAGCGTGCCCTGCGGCCCGGGCAGCGCTTCGAGCTGGGCAATATCATAGAGCGGGACGCTGGTGGCTTCGCGCGGGATGTAGAGCCCGTTGAAGTTGAACGACACGCCTTGTTCGATATTGGCGAAATCGGCGTTGGAGCCGACACCGCGCAGGAATACCTGCGTGGAGTTGCCTTCCTGCTGGAAGCGTGCGCCCGGCACCAGTGTCTGCACAGCGCGCAGATCGGCAACGCCGGTGCTGACGAGTTGCTCCCCTGTCACCGCGGTGACGGCGGCGGCCGTCTTCTGGGCGCTTTCCGATCGTTTTTGAGCGGTGACGACGATTTCGCCGATACCAGCGGAGGCACCGTCCTCTGCTTCTGCCGCGTTCGCCTGTGGTGCGGTCTGGGCCTGAGCGGAGGCGGTGCCGTGAATCGTCAGGGCCATTGCGCTGACAACGAATGCAGAAATTGTGCGAGAAGCCATCTCGATCCTCCCATCCATGGTGTCCGCCCCGGACTGGCTTGTTCTCTCCGGTAGGCGGTTTCGCGGCGCGCAGGCGGCGTGACATCGCCATTCCCGCTCTCCGACAATTACATTTATATAAAGGTATTATGAGTCGCGCAATAACTTTTATATAGTGGTAATATGCAGCGTTGGCTTTCTGCCAAGTAGCAATGCAAATAGTTGATATTAATTGATTTATATTAGATGTCGGCATGGCCCTCCGATCGATGGCTCGGAAGGTGCTATCCCGCCGTCGGCGCCATGGCTCAGACGACGCGGTTTTCCTCGGTGATCATGAAACTGCAGTTCGCGATATCGGCGAAGTTCGGCTCGTCGGGCTTGACGTTGGCGACGTAGTCCGGGTCGGTATAGAACGCCTGCATCTGCTGCAGATCATCGAACCAGAGTTCAACAAGCGCGTCATAGCGCACCGCGCTGCCATCATGCGACTGGTGCTCGTCCGGCTGTACGAAGCTTTGCACGTATCGGCGCACGTAGACGCTGCTGGCGGGGCAGGCCCGGACCAGCGCGGCATGGTGCGTCGAGAGGTATTCGCGGAACTGTTGCCGGGTAAGCGCGGGATTGCGCCGCACCAGAATGGCGAGTTTCAGCATGGCATTTCCTCTCCGGCGGATGGTTGTGGTCTTCACCGGCGCGGAAGGGCGAGGCCTATGCCTCTTTTCCCGACCCGCGCCGGCCCGCCTTTATCAGTCCTGATAAGCGTATTCGCTGGTTTCGATCAGGCGCGCGTGCTGCCGCGCGGCGTCGGTCAGCCGCATGGTCTGCCGCACTTCGAGCAGCCATGCCTGATAGCCCGCCGGTACATCCTCCACAGGCCCATGGTGCGTGACGCCCTTGGGCACCCAGGTGACGGTGCCGGGTTCGCTGATCCCGCCCCACGCGCCGGGGCCTTCGGCAAAGAGGATAATCTCGTCATAGTCGGCGTTGACGTGGACCGGCGGGCGCGGCCCGGGCCGCGCGCTGAGCGTGAAGGCCATCACGCCGGTATCCACGGTCGACAGGAACTGCGCCGGGGGACCGCCACGTTCGCCATAGGAAACCGGCACGATATCCCGCAGGTTCAGCGCCCATACCGGGGGCGGGCCGCCGACTTGCGCCAGCGCGCGGATCGGGTCGTGAACCATGTCGAATTCGGTCACGCCATCGAACGTGCGCAGACACAGCCTCGTCGTTCCCTGGGTGCCTTGCGGATCGATCGACGGCTTGCGCACCGCCTTGCCGAAATTGATCATGCCGAATGGCGCGGGCGTATCGAAGCGCAGCGGATCGGGGCTGGTCAGGATGAGCGCGGCATAGTCCTGCGATAGCGGGTCGATACGGTAGGTGATCGAGCGGGGGATATGCACGAAATCGAGCGGCCCGGCCTCGAGCGTGCCGAAATCGGTGACGAAACGCGCCGATCCCGCCTGGACGAGATGCAGTTCGTCGCCTTCGGTATTGCGCAGCGCGTAAGGCATCGGCTGGCGCCGGCGCGACACCGCGAGTTCAAGGCCGTTGCGCGCCACCAGGACCGGCGTGGGCAGTGCTTCAGCATCGGACTGGTCCTGCGTTTCGATGGCGAGGAGGTTGAAACGGTGGGGAGCGTGCGGGCCGCGGACCGAGCGATACGTGGGCGTATAGTCGTTGCGCAGCGCAATCGCGTTCGATCCGGTGAATCCGTCGCGGCTCCACAGATTGGGCGTTGGCGCACCGGCGGCGGGATGGGCGTGATCGCTGTCTGACATGAGTCGTTGCCTCTCCTGAAAAGTATTTATATAAAAGTATATTCGCAGTGCATTCGTCCGTCAACGCTTCTGTGATCGCCCCGGTGGCGGCCATGCGCAAATCGGCCTAGGAACAGGAAACACAATATGATGAACGGGGCAGCCGACAAAAGCTCCAAGGCAGGATCAAGAATGGTGACGGACAGCAAGGCGGACTCCGCCGGGAACACGAAAACCGAGGAACCGCAGGAAAAAGTCGCTCTCCCGCCTGAAAGCAGCGTGGCCTTCCAGATCCGGCGGGCGCACCTGGCGTTCGATCGCCTGTTGAGCATGCGGCTGGCCCGGCACGGGATCAAATCGGGGTACTACAACTATCTGCGCGCGCTCTGGATCAAGGACCGGGTGACGCAGCGCGACCTCAGCGATGCCACGCGGGTAACCGAAACCACCACCGTCGCCCTGCTGAAAGGCATGGACGGCGAAGGGCTGATCGAGCGGGTCCGCGATTCGGTCGACAAGCGCAAGATCCTGGTCACGCTGACGCCGCTGGGTCGCTCGCTGGAGCCGGAAATCCTGCCGCACGCCGCCGAATTGAACGAGATTGCCACGCGGGGAATCGATGCCGCCGAAATCCGTACCTTCATCAAGGTTGCCCGCAAGATCGCGGCCAATCTGGAAAAGGCATTCGGGGAATCCGACTGATCGTGCGCAAGCTGCCCTGACGGCGCCCGGTTGGGCGCCGTCAGTCGCGCGTCATTTTTGTGGCAGGCCGACAAGGCCGCGGTAGTAGTTGGCATTGCCGGGCGTGCGGCCCAGCAGGCCCGCGATGTCCTTGGCCATCGTGAACATCTCGAGATTGCTCTTGAGTTCGACGTTCTGGTTGGGGAACTTCCAGGGCGTGTCTTCCACACCGACACGGATGTGGAGACCCATCATCGTCGCCAGTGTGGTCATGTACAGCGTGGAACGGCCGGCGGCGCATACCGAGATCACGCTTTCGGGATCGATCTTCCGGATCTGGTCGACCATCAGGAACAGGTGCTGCGCCATTTCCTGCGCGTCGCCGACCGAGGTGCCCGATGCGAGCGAGCGCCCCACGTTGAATGGCAGGCCATAGAGGATCAGCCAGTTGTAGGGCTTCTTCAGAATCCCGGTCTCGATCAGCTTGCGGCGGGCCAGTTCGATTTCGCCGCTGTGATGGACGGCCAGCTCCGGCTTCACGCCCAGTTCCTCCATCGCGCTGACCGCCGGGATCATGAACGCGTCCGGGTGCCCCGGCGCGCAGGGGCAGGCTTCGGCAAGGCCCGCGCGGGCGGGGCTGAGACAGACGTCGAACGTCGTGCCGTTGAGCACGTTGAGGTTGGGCACGAAGTTATTGCCGAAGCGCTTGCGCAGCGGCTCGATCACGGCGGTGTAGGCATCGACCGGGGGCAGATCGCGATCGAGGCGGCGGCCATGCTTGTCCGTCACCCAGGTGAAATCGATGTGAACGCCGCAGGCGCCGGCCTCGATCACTCGCGATGCCTCGTCCACGTAGTCTTCCAGCGAGGTGGGGTTGGCGGCATCGGCCGAAGCGCCTTCGGTGAAGCGGCCCGACACAGCGACGTTGATCGCGATCGATTCGGGCACGGTCCACTTCGGCTGCACGTCCGCCGAGGAGACGAACTGGTACTCTTCCATTTCGCGCTTGGCGGCTTCCCACAGCGGCAGCGGGGTGATCTGATTCATGATCGTTCCTCTCGAGGTATCCATGGTTTTGGGGATGTGTGTGATTGACACGAAAAACACCTTTATATAAAAGTAAAACATCGGTCAAGCCCACTCCCGGAAACTGCCCCGAAGGGCAGGGCCACAGCCGATCGGAGAGAGGAAAAACGAAATGGCGTATCAATGGGTTAAGGATTTTTTCACGGCAGCCGACTCGCTGGACGTCGAGCGCTTCTGTGCGGCCTTGCCGCGGGACATCGTATGGCGCTTCGCGAATTTTCCGACGGCGCGCGGGATCGGGGAACTGCGCGTGCAGTACGAAATGGTCGCGCAGATCCTTGAAAGCATGCGGCACGAGATCGTAGGCATCTGGGACGCGGGCGATTGCGTGACGGCCGAAACGCGCGTGTTCTATGTCGATGTCCACGGGCGCGAGTTCGATTGCCCCGGGTGCGACGTTTTCCTGCTGCGCGATGGCGCGTTGGCGGAAGTGCGGATTTTCGTCGACAACCATGTGCTGTTCACGCCCCCCACCGGCACCGAGCCAGCCGTGCTTGGCGAAGGAGTCGCGTGATGGGGCGGCTGCAGGACAAGGTTTGCCTCATCACCGGAACCGGCGGCAGCATGGGCCGCGCCGCCGCGCTGTCCTTCGCGCGCGAAGGAGCGCGGATCGTGGGCTGCGATGTCAACGTCGAGCGTGCCGAGCAAACGCGGGAGGCGGTACGCGCCGCCGGTGGCGAGATCGTGTCGCTGCACCCGTGCGATCTGACCGACGTGGCGAATTGCGAGGCGCTGGTCGATCTCGCTGTCCGGACCTTCGGCGGGATCGACGTTCTGTTCAACAACGCCGCCATGGCCTACTTCGGGCCGGTGCCCGATCTTCCGCTCGACGACTGGCACCGCACGATCAACGAGGAAGTCCATCTCGTCTATTATCTCGTGCGCGCCGCCTGGGCGGAGCTGGTCCGGTCATCGGGCGTGATTGTCAACACCGCCTCGATTTCCGCGCACCAGGCCTATCGGCCCTTGCCGGCGGTTTCGCACATGGCCGCGAAGGGTGCGATCCTGGCGATGACGCGGCAGCTCGCCATGGAAGGCGCCCCGCATGGCATCCGCGCCAACACCATTTCCCCCGGGCTCGTGGCGACGCACCAGACCGTCGATGTGCTGGGCAATGCCGACCTTTCGCGCCAGATGACCGAGCAGATCATGCTGGGCCGCCCCGGCCGCCCGGAAGAAATCGCGGCGGCGGCACTGTTCCTCGCATCGGACGAAAGCAGCTTTGTCACCGGCGCCGATCTGCGCGTCGATGGCGGAACGACAGCCTGGTAACGGATGACGACACGAAGAGGCCGGACACGACGTCCGGCCTCTTCGGAACTGATGTCAGATGGCCAGATAGCCGCCATCGACCGGGATGCCGGCGCCGTTCACGAACGAGGACTGGTCGGACAGGAGCCAGACCGCTGCATCGCCGATCTCGCCCGGCCGGCCGAAGCGGCCGATCGGATGGCGATCGCGCAGCTTGACGAGGAACGCCTTGAAATCGGGATTCTGCGCCAGCGCGTCGATCACCGGCGTCTGGATGATGCCGGGCAGGATCGCGTTCACGCGGATTCCTTCGGCGCCATAGTCGGCCGCAGCGGCGCGGGTAAGCCCCATCACGCCATGCTTGGCGGCGACGTATTCGGAGGCGTTGGCGATGGCGACCTCTCCCAGCGACGAGGCCGTATTGACGATCCTGCCGCCACCGGTCTCCAGCATCGCCAGCACCTGGTACTTGATGCACCAGAACACGCCCGAAAGGTCCACGCGGATGGCGCGGTCCCATTCTTCGGTGGTCACTTCGTGCAGGCGCTTGCCGGTCTGGACGATGCCGGCGTTGTTGAACGCGCCGTCGATCCGGCCGTGCCGCGCGACGATGGCCGCGATCAGCGCGGCGACATCGCCTTCCACGCCAACGTCGGCGCGCAGGAACGATGCCTGTCCGCCTTCCGCCGCGATCTCGGCCAGTACCGCCTGTCCCTGTTCCGCGTTGATGTCGCTGATCACGACGTGCGCGCCGGCCGCCGCGATCCGATGCGCGCTGGCACGGCCGATGCCGCTGCCCGCGCCGGTGACCAGCACCACTTTGCCTTCCAGTGCCCTGCTCATTGCCCTGTCCATCCTCCGGTTCATTGTGATTGGTGTTATGCAAGCGTATCGGGCTCGATATTATACCTTTATATAAAAGTAAAGTGCTCTGGAGAGGGTTCTGTCCGCACAAGAGCAAGTGCGGCATCGACTATCCCGCCAGGGGCAGGGCCGGATCGCTTTCCACGTGCTCCAGAAAGCGCCGGATTATCGGCGTTTCCATGCCGCGCCGCCACGCGAGCCCGAACCGGACCGAGCCGAGCGCTTCCGGCGCGCTGCCCAGGTTGAGCGGGCGAAACGAGACTCCCCGCATCCGCAGCCGTTCGGCCGAAGCGGGCAGAATCGCCACGCCTTCGCCGCAGGCGACGATGCCCACGACGGCCTCGGTCGTGGGCGCCTGATGCACGATGTCCGGCGCAAAGCTGGCGAGGCTGCACAGCGCCAGCAGGTCGGCATGGAAGTTGAAGCCGCGCGTGGGCTCGTATGTAACGAACGGGGACGAGGCGAGCTGGCCGATCGTGATCGCGCTGCTATCCGCCAGCAGGGGATGGCCAGCAGGCAACGCCACGATCAACGGTTCGGCATAGACGAAGCGGGTGGCGATCATCTCGTCGAACACCGGCAGGCGCAGGATACCGATGTCGATCACGCCTTCGCGCAGGGCCTCGATCTGGTTGAGCACGGGCATGGCGCGAAAGCCGATCAGCACGTCGGGCGCAATCTTGCGGAAGCCGGCGACGAGCGACGGTAGTAGCGAATAGACGGTGGAGCCGCCGAAGCCGAACGTGAGCGTGCCACTATAGCCGGCGGCGGTGCGCTGCGCCCGATGCCGGCCTTCCTCGATCATCGCCAGCGATCGCCGCGCGTCTTCCACCATGCTGGCGCCGGCCGGCGTCAGCGCCACGCGATGCTTGTCGCGATCGAACAGCCGCGCGCCGATATCCGTTTCCAGATCGCGGATGGCGCGGCTGAACGGCGGCTGCGACACGTTGCAGCGGGCCGCCGCGCGGGTGAAGTTCAACTCTTCCGCCAAGGCGATCAGGTAGCGCAGTTGCCGCAGGTCCATGTGATACCCCTTTGGTATTGCCAATGATCCCATAATGTATTTCCGATCTAAGCGGCAAGAAGCGATGAAGCCCCCGCGACCAATGCGGAGAGAGCGGATGAGCGAGAGAATGGTGCGGCTGGAGTTCGATGCGCTGGCACCGCGCTTGCAGGAAATCCTTGAGGCGCGGGTCGCGCGGCTTGGCTACCTTGGCGAATTCTTCAAGTGTTCGGGCGTGCAGCCGGCCATTCTCGCGCCGTTCATGGAAATGACCGAGGCGCTGAAGAAGGC
>NZ_DDFB01000129.1:0-486 GCF_002336885.1 Novosphingobium sp. UBA1939
CGACATCTACAAGATGAACGTCGTCTCGATCCCCACCAACGTGCCGGTCATGCGCGTGGACGAGGAAGACGAGTTCTACAAGAACACGTTGGACAAGTTCGGTGCCATCGCGAAGCTGATCCGCGAGCGCTACGAGATCGGGCAGCCGGTGCTTGTCGGCACCGTCTCGATCGAGAAATCGGAACTGCTTTCGGACTTCCTGACCAAGGAAGGCGTGAAGCACAGCGTGCTCAACGCCCGCTTCCACGAGATGGAAGCGCACATCGTCGCGCAGGCCGGCCGCCTTGGCGCGGNNCACCGACATCCAGCTGGGCGGCAACATCGAGTTCCGCATCGCGGATGAACTGCGCGACGTGGCCGATGGCCCCGAACGCGATGCCGCGATCGAACGCATCCGCGCCGAGGTGGCCGCCGAAAAGCAGAAGGTGCTCGAAGCCGGCGGCCTGTGCGTGATCGGCACCGAACGGCACGAAAGCCGCCGCATCG
>NZ_DDFB01000129.1:516-668 GCF_002336885.1 Novosphingobium sp. UBA1939
CCGGGCCTCAGCAAGTTCTACCTGTGCCTGGAGGACGACCTGCTGCGCATCTTCGGGCCGGACACGCTGTTCGCCCGAATGATGAACTCCAACCTTGCCGACGGCGAGGCGATCGGTTCGCGCTGGTTGTCCAAGGCGATCGAGACCGCGCA
>NZ_DDFB01000129.1:673-6285 GCF_002336885.1 Novosphingobium sp. UBA1939
CAGCGCAAGGTGATCTACGAACAGCGCGCCGACATCATGGATGCCGACGCGATCGGCGAAGTGGTGGTGGACATGCGCCACGACACGATCAACGCGCTGGTGGCCGACGCCTGCCCGCCCGGCTCCTATCCGGAACAGTGGGACGTGGACGGCCTGCGCCAGCGCGTGGCCGATACCCTGGGCCTGGAAGCGCCGCTGGAACAGTGGATGGAGGAAGAGGCGGTCGAGCCCGAGATCATCGAGGAACGCCTGACCGAACTGGCCGACGCGCACATGGCGGGCAAGGTCGACGCGCTGGACGAGGCTTCGTGGCGGGGGCTTGAAAAGTCGATCCTGCTCGAACGGCTCGATCACCACTGGAAGGAACACCTCGCCACGCTGGACGCGCTGCGGCAGGTAGTGTTCCTGCGCGCCTATGCGCAGAAGACGCCGATCAACGAATACAAGCAGGAAGCCTTCGGCTTGTTCGAGAAGATGCTGGACGCGATCCGCGAGGACGTGACGCGCATCCTGATGACCAGCGAAATCCGCATGCGGCCGGCGGATGATTTCCAGCTTCCCGAACTGCCAGATTTCCTGACCAGCCACATCGATCCGTTCACCGGCGAGAATGACGCGGTGCAGGTGCCGGGCGCCGCTGCGATGCTGGGCGCGCTGGGCGGGGCGGAAGCGGGCCTCGCCACGCTGCCCCCGGTTGGCACGGAAGATCCCTTCGCGGGACAGGGCGTCAGCCGCAACGCGCCGTGCCCCTGCGGTTCGGGGCAGAAGTACAAGCACTGCCACGGCGCGGCGGTCTGATCGCCGGTTTGCCGCCGGCCGGCCCCATCGTCCGGCGGTAAGCGGGTGCAATTTCGATTGCCTGCCGGGAAAGAATTAGCATGGTGAATGCCAAGGCTGTCCCGGGAGAGCAGGCATGGCAATGGAAATCAGGCAGACGGGCGTTTTCGGCGCGGAAATCACCGGCGTCGATCTGGCGCGGCTGAGCGATGAAGAGTTCGGCGCGATCCGCGAGGCGTTCGTCGATCACGGCGTGGTTTTCTTCCGCGATCAGGATCTGACCGAAGACCAGCACATCGCCTTCGCCCGGCGCTGGGGCCAGATCAACATCAACCGCTTCTTCGCCGCGCATCCGGCCTATCCGGAAATCGCGCTGGTGGTGAAGGAAGCGGCGCAGAAGGACAATATCGGCGGCGGCTGGCACACCGACCACAGCTATGACGAAGTGCCCGCGCTCGGCTCGATCCTGCTGGCGCGCGAAGTGCCGCCATCAGGCGGAAACACGCTGTTCGCCTCGATGTACGCGGCCTATGACGCGCTGCCGGATTATCTGAAGCGCGAGATCGAGGGCGTGCGCGCGGTCCACTCCGCGAAGCACATCTTCGGCACGAACGTGCGCGAGGAACTGCGCAACGCCGATACGCACGAAGGGCGCTTCGGTAACGCCGCGGTGGCGGACGTGCTGGCTGACGTGACGCACCCGATCGCGCTGGTGCACCCCTTGAGCGGGCGCAAGGCGATCTACGTCAACCCGGCCTTCACCATCGGCGTCGTCGGGCGCGACGAGGAAGCCGGCCGGCAGTTGCTGACCGAACTCTACAAGCACTGCGTCGAAGGCGATTTCGCGACCGAATTCGTCTGGTCCGAGGGATCGATGGCCTTCTGGGACAACCGCGCCACCTGGCACTATGCCCTGAACGATTACCACGGCCACCGGCGCGAGATGCACCGGATCACACTGGAAGGCGAACCGCTGCCCTGATCGGGATGGTTGCGGACGTTGAGGCTGCGCAATCCTGCTTGTCTTGAGGCAGCCTACGCGGCGTTGTCGATGCCCAGTTCCGACAGCTTGCGATAGAGCGTGGAACGGCCGATGCCGAGCCGGCGGGCCACCTCGCTCATGCGGCCGCGATAGTGGCCGATGGCAAGACGGATCACGTCGGCCTCGATTTCTTCCAGCGGGCGCAGGTTGCCATCGGCAGCGTAGAGCATGACTCCCGCGCCTTCGCTGTGCTGCGGGTTGTGGCGCGGCGCTTCGCCGACCATCATCGAGAGATTGGGGAAATCCTGCGCGGTCAGCGCCTCGTTGTCGCAGAACACGGCGGCGCGGAACAGCGTGGCCTGCAACTGGCGGACATTGCCCGGCCAGTCATAGGCCGAAAGCAGCGCCAGCGCGCCATCGGTGATCCCAAGGTGCCGCAGGCCCGGCTGCTCGCCGATCCGGGCGAGGAAATGGCGGGTCAGCGCCGGAATGTCGCCGCTGCGTTCGCGCAACGGCGGCAGGCTGACCAGCACCGTGCTGAGCACGTCGACCAGATCGGGACGGAACAGCCCGACATGCTGCAGTTCGCGCAGCGAACCGTTGCTGCACGCGATCAGTCGCACGTCCACGCGGAAGCGGTGGCGCGCGCCGATCGGCTGCACATCGCCGCGTTCGAGGAATTGCAGCAGGCGTTCCTGCACATGCGGATTGAGGCGGTCGATCTCGTCGATCACCAGCGTTCCGCCGTCGGCATGCTGGAGCGCGCCGGCCTGCCGTTCGAACGCGCCGGGGAAAGCGCCCTTTTCATGCCCGAACAGCACGGATTCGATCTGGTTGCCGGGAATGCCGCCGGCATTGACGATGCGCAGCGGCGTCTTGGCGCGGGGGGAGGCGGCGTGCATTGCACGCACCAGCATCTCCTTGCCGCTGCCGGTCTCGCCCTCGATCAACACGGTGCCCTGCGTACGCGCGGCCTTGGCTGCGACGGCGAGCGCGGCGCGGAACGAGGGCGCGGCCCCGATCATCGAATCGAAATCGAGCGCGGCGCCGATCTTTTCGGTCAGCGGTTGCAGTTCCACCGCCGGCGCCTCGCGCGTGGTGGCGCTGCGCAGCGCCTGGAGCAGGCGATCCGGGGCGACCGGCTTGATGAGATAATCCGTGGCGCCCGCGCGCATGGCTTCCACCGCGAGCAGGGGCGAGGAACTGGTGGTGAGCATCAGGATGGGCAGAGCGGGCCGGCGGGCCTTGAGTTCGGCGATCAGCGCGCAGGCATCATCGCCGGGCACCCACTGGTCGAGAATGATCGCGCCAAGCTGCATCCCCTGCCGCGTACCCAGGGTAGCGATCGCGGTTTCGGAATCGCGCGCGATGATCGTGCGCCATCCTTCCCGCGCGGCAAGAGCGGTGATCAGCCGGCACTGTGCCGGCTCGTCATCGATCAACATCAAAAGGCGGTCTTCGGGCTCTGCCATGGTCTTCCCGGTCAATGATCCGCGCTTCTGTTACGCCTATCGGGTAAAGACCCTGTTAAGCGTGGCGACCGTCGCGCAGCGGCGCGGAGGCGCTAAGAACACGGTTCGTTCTTGAGCGAACGGTACGGTGCCGTTAGAGAGGCCGCGAAGGCGCTTCGGTGCGCCGGGGGAAAGAGGTAGATCATGACTTCCGCGAACGACATGAAGGCCGCCGAGGCCACCTATGCCGGCTTCATCAACCTCATCAAGATTTCGGTGCCGGTGATCGTGCTGATCGTCGCTTTCGTTATCGTGGTGATCCAGTAACCGGCGCGTGGGCGAAACCATAAGGATCGCCGTCCTTCGGGAACGCGCGACGGGAGAGAGCCGGGTTTCGGCAACGCCGGAAACGGTAAAAAAGTTCATCGGCCTCGGCGCCACGGTCAGTGTTGAGAGCAACGCTGGCGCGACGGCCTCGATCGCCGATGACGATTACCGCGCGGCGGGCGCCGAGGTTTTGACCGAAGGCGCGGCAAAGGGCGCGGATATCGTGCTGGGCGTGCAGGGGCCGGAGGCCGATCTGCTGTCTGGCGTGAAGCCCGGGGCGTGGATCGTCGCCGGGCTTGATCCTTTCGGCCGGCGTGACCGGGTGGACGCCTATGCCGCCGCCGGCCTGGAAGCGCTGGCGATGGAATTCATGCCGCGCATCACCCGCGCGCAGTCGATGGACATCCTGTCCTCGCAATCGAACCTCGCCGGCTACAAGGCGGTGATCGTCGCGGCGGACCTTTATGGCCGCGCCTTTCCGATGATGATGACGGCGGCCGGCACGGTAAGTGCGGCCAAGGCCTTCATCATGGGCGTGGGCGTGGCCGGGCTTCAGGCCATCGCCACCGCGCGCCGCCTGGGCGCGCAGGTTTCGGCGACCGACGTGCGTTCGGCCACCAAGGAACAGATCCAGTCGCTGGGCGCCAAGCCGATCTTCGTCGAAAGCGTGGCGGGGATCGAGGGCGAAGGCAGCGGCGGCTATGCCACGGAGATGAGCGAGGAATACCAGAAGGCGCAGGCCGAGCTGGTTTCGGCGCATATCGCCAAGCAGGACATCGTCATCACCACCGCATTGATCCCTGGCCGCGCCGCGCCGCGCCTGATCAGCGATGCGCAGATCGCAACGATGCGCCCGGGCAGCGTGATCTTCGACCTGGCCGTGGCGCAGGGTGGCAACGTGGAAGGATCGGTGCCCGATCAGGTAGTGGAGAAGCACGGCGTGAAGATCGTCGGCTATTCCAACACGCCCGCGCACCTGCCGGCCGATGCCTCCGCGCTGTTCAGCCGCAACCTCTACAATTTCCTCTCCGCCTTCTGGGACAAGGAGCAGGGCAGGCCGGTGCTGGACGAGGAAATCGGCAATGCCATCCGCCTGACGCAGGGCGGCAAGGTCGTCCACGAACGACTGCTCGGCTGAGGGGGGCCGCACTCATGGATTTCATCTCGATCCTGTCGATTTTCGTGATGGCCTGCTTCGTGGGCTATTACGTGGTGTGGTCGGTCACCCCGGCGCTCCACACGCCGCTGATGGCGGTGACCAACGCGATCTCGTCGGTCATCATCGTCGGCGCATTGGTGGCGAGCGCGGCGGCCGGATCGCCGGTTTCCAAGTGGCTCGGCCTTGGCGCGGTGGTGCTGGCTTCGGTCAACATCTTCGGCGGCTTTGCGGTAACGGCGCGGATGCTCGCGATGTACAAGAAGAAGGAGAAGAAGTGATGGAACACGTCACCGCCACTCCTTCGTGGGCGATGCTCGCCTATCTCGTTTCCGGCGTGCTGTTCATCCTGGCGCTGCGGGGGCTATCCAGCCCCGGCACCAGTCGGGCGGGCAACCGCTATGGCATGATCGGCATGACCATCGCGGTGGCAACCACGCTGGTCACGCATTCGATTGCCAGCCTGCCCGAGATCATCGTGGCCATCGCCATCGGCGGTGCGATCGGCTTCGTCACCGCGCGCAAGATCGCGATGACCGACATGCCGCAGCTTGTTGCCGCGTTCCACTCGCTGGTCGGCCTCGCGGCGGTGCTGGTGGGCCTGGCCGCCTATCTTAACCCGGTGGCGTTCGGAATCACCGGTCCGGACGGGCTGATCGAGCCGCAGTCCCGCGTCGAAATGGGCCTCGGCATCGCCATCGGCGCGATCACGTTCTCGGGATCGGTCATCGCGTTCCTCAAGCTGGCCGGCAAGATGAGCGGATCGCCGATCCTGCTTCCCGGCCGCCACGTGCTGAACCTCGGCACGCTGGTCGCGATCCTGGGGCTGGTGGGATACTTCACGCAGGACCAGGCACCCTGGGTGATCGCCACGATCACGGTGCTCAGCTTCCTGATCGGCTTCCTGCTGATCATCCCG
>NZ_DDFB01000046.1:0-2650 GCF_002336885.1 Novosphingobium sp. UBA1939
ATTGTCAAGGTTTCCGACACCCCCGAGAAAAGGGGCAGCTTGGCAAGCTGCGGTGGCGCGAGCATGATGCTGCAAAACACGCGCGGGATGGCTGGGATTGCATGGAAGATTTCGACGACGCCGATAATTTGCCTCTCGCCATTCCGGCGGCAACGCTGGTGGTGTTCCGCCGCGACCCGGCCGGCGGCGCGGCGCAGGTGCTGCTGCTCGAACGCTCCGGCGCGATGCGGTTCGCGGGTGGCGCCACGGTCTTTCCCGGTGGAAGGATCGACCGGGCGGACTACGATCTGGCGGAGCGTGTTCGCGGCGATCTCGATCTGGACGATGCCGCCGCACGCGTAGCGGCGATCCGCGAGACGCTGGAGGAATCCGGGCTGGCCATCGGCGTTGTCGGAAACGTGACGGCGGAGACGGCGGTGGCCGCACGCCGGATGCTGATCGAACGGGGCGCGCTGGCGCCGGTGCTGGAGGCGTTCGGCTGGCAGCTCGCGCTCGACCGGCTGACCCCGTTCGCGCGTTGGTTGCCGAAGCACCGCGCGCCCCGCATCTTCGACACGCGCTTCTATATTGCCGACCTGGGAACCGGGGCGGTGGACGTGGCGGTCGATGCCACGGAAAATACGCACCTGTTCTGGGCCAGCGCGCGCGAGGCGCTGCGGCTGGCGGATCTGGGCGAAATTCAGGTGATCTTCCCGACGCGGCGCAATCTGGAACGGCTGGCCCAGTTCGACGACTTTGCGGCGTGCCTCGAACACGCGCGGGCGACACCGGTGGTCACGATCACGCCGGCGGTCGCCGTGCGCGATGGGGCGAGATGGCTGACAATCCCCGAGGATGCGGGGTATCCGGTCCACGCGGAGCCGATCGACAGCGCGATGCGCGGTTAGCGGCCTGCGTATATGTCCTGAGGGTTGGCGCGGAGGGGGCTCATAGGCAAACGGGCGCATCAAGCAGGCATATTGCGGATTGGAGACCGCCTATGCCAGCCGAATGCCAACACCCGTTCGATATGTCCCTCCCGTCCACCGAAGGCGAACGCGCGCCGGACGTTGATCTTACCTCCGCCGCGGGGCGCCGTCACGGTGCGCGCGTCGCGCTTGTGGCGGTGCGCATGACCGCGCCGCTGATGCTGTCGCTCACGCTCTGGGCCATCGTCGGCTGGGCCGTGTGGAAGGGCGGTTGACCATCGGCGACGCCGGACAGATTCAGGCGATTGCGCTGTCGCAGGCCAGCCGCAGGGCGGACCGGGCATCATCGCGCTGCGTCTTGCCATCTATCAGGCCGATGCGGCGGCGGAAGTCGTATCCGTCGAGCGGCACGGCGACGACGCCTTCGCAGCGGAGCGATTCCGGCGCCGTGGTCACGCCCATGCCGGCGCGCACCATCGCCATGCAGCGGTCATCGTTGGCGCTGCGCAGCAGGAAGCGGGGCCGCACCCCGCGCTGCGTGAAGAAGCGGCTGGTTTCGGCAAGCAGTTCGCAGGACCGGCGCGCGATCATGGTTTCGCTCGCCAGTTCGGCCGGATCGAGCGTCGCGCGCCCCGCCAGGCGGTGGCTTGCCGGCAGCATCATGCGATAGCCTTCGTCGATGACGGACGCGGCATCCTCGCCTTCGCGCAGCAGGGTCAGCGCGGCGTCGATCTGCCCTTCGCCCAGCTTGCGCCGCAGTTCGGCATCGCTCCCTTCGGTCAGCACCAGCGGTTCCGGCCCGGCGAAGCGCGCGCTCAACCGGGTCAGGAAGGCTGTCGGCAACGATGCGAGGATGCCCAGTCGCAGCGGCGGGGCGAGGTCGGCCTCGCTACGCAGGCTGGCCTCGGCCAGCCTGAACTCCCGCTCGATGGCGCGAGCATGGGCCAGCAGGCGGTTGCCGGCCTCGGTCAATCGCACGTTGCGTCGGTCGCGCACGAACAGCGGCGCGCCGACCAGCCGCTCCAGCTCGGCAATGCCCACTGACAAGGTGGGCTGCGTCACGTTGACGCGCCGCGCGGCGGCGGTGAAGCCGCCGGTTTCCACGACCGCCAGGAACTGGCGCAGATGGGTGCGTTTCATCATAGATTTTATCTATCGAACTTTGCGCGATGTTTCAATTTCGCCGACGATATCATCGATGGTATCAAGGGGCGTGGGATAGGATGCGCCCGGCCTTGACCGGCCGCGCCTCGTCCCGTCGATTGCTGATGGCTGCGGGGTGCGCTGTCTCAGGCGTATCCGGGCAAGTCTTGGGAGGATGCCGTGCGCGCGACGCCTGATTTCGATTTCGGCCTGCCTGAAACCGCCCTGATGATCCGCGAAAGCGCCGCGCGCTTCGCCGACGAGAAGATTGCGCCGCTGGCGGCGAGGATCGACGCGGAGGACTGGTTCGCGCGCGAGCTGTGGCCGGCGATGGGCGAGCTGGGCCTGCACGGCATCACCGTGGAAGAGGAATGGGGCGGCCTGGGCCTCGGCTATCTCGATCACGTGATCGCGGTGGAGGAAGTGAGCCGGGCGTCGGCCTCGATCGGCCTGTCCTATGGCGCGCATTCCAACCTTTGCGTCAACCAGATCCGCCGCTGGGGCACGGACGCGCAGAAGGCGAAGTACCTGCCGGGCCTGATCTCGGGCGAGCATGTCGGCAGCCTTGCCATGTCGGAAGCGGGCGCCGGGTCGGACGT
>NZ_DDFB01000046.1:2681-22504 GCF_002336885.1 Novosphingobium sp. UBA1939
CAGAAGATCGACAAGATGGGGATGCGCGGCTCGCCCACGGCGGAGCTGGTGTTCAACGACTGCTTCGTGCCCGAAGAGAACGTGATGGGGCCGCTGCACGGCGGCGTGGGCGTGCTGATGTCGGGCCTCGATTACGAGCGCGTCGTGCTGGCGGGCCTCCAGCTCGGCATCATGCAGGCCTGCCTCGATACGGTCATCCCCTATGTCCGCGAACGCAAGCAGTTCGGCAAGCCGATCGGCGCGTTCCAGCTGATGCAGGCCAAGATCGCGGACATGTACGTCGCGCTGCAATCGGCGCGGGCCTATGTCTATGCCGTGGCGCGCGCCTGCGATGCCGGGCAGACCACCCGCTTCGACGCGGCCGGCGCGATCCTGCTGGCCAGCGAAAACGCCTTCCGCGCGGCGGGCGAGGCGGTGCAGGCGCTGGGCGGGGCGGGCTATACCAAGGATTGGCCGGTCGAACGCTACCTGCGCGATGCGAAGCTGCTCGACATCGGCGCCGGCACGAACGAAGTTCGCCGGATGCTGATCGGGCGGGAACTTATCGGGGCGCAGGGTTAGGGGGAGTGGCGATGGTGGCGGAGACTGCCGAAGACAAGAAGGCCGTGTTCCGACGGCTGATCGATTGCTACGCGCGGGCCGATGTGGATGCGATGGAGTCGCTGATCGCCCCCAGCTATCTGGGCCACACCTCCGCCGGGGACCGGGACTGGGCCGGGTTTCGCCAGAGCATCCTGAACTTCCATGCAATCTTCGACTACGCGCCAGATGCCTTCGTGATCGAGGACCAGTTCGCCGACGGCGACAAGGTGGCAACCCGCATGACGGCCCGTGTCCGCAGCCGCGAGAGCGGCGAGGCGATGACGATGATCGGCATCAACCTGGCGGTGATCCGGCGTGGGCAAGTCTTCGAGGAATGGAACACCTGGGAAATGGTGCAATCGGCGGAGTCACTTTCGATGCAGGGTGCAGCATGAGCGGACCCGTCCTCTCCTCCAACATCGACCTTTCCAGCCCCGAGGCGCAGGCGCGTGCCGCGCACAACCGCGCGCTGGCGCGGGACTTGCGCGATCGCGTGGCTCGCACGGCGCTGGGCGGCGATGCGCGATCGCGCGAGCGGCATGTCGCGCGGGGCAAGCTGCTGCCACGCGATCGGGTGGAGCGGCTGCTCGATCCCGGATCGCCCCTGCTGGAACTGAGCCAGCTTGCCGCCGGCGGCCTCTATGGCGACGAGGTGCCGGGCGCCGGCGTGATCACGGCGATCGGCCGCGTATCGGGCCGCCAGTGCGTGATCGTGGCCAACGATGCCACGGTGAAGGGCGGCACGTACTATCCGCTGACGGTGAAGAAGCACCTGCGCGCGCAGGACATCGCACGCCAGAACCGGCTGCCGTGCATCTATCTGGTCGATAGCGGCGGGGCCAACCTGCCACACCAGGCCGAGGTTTTTCCCGATCGCGATCACTTCGGCCGCATCTTCTTCAACCAGGCCAACATGAGCGCCGAGGGCGTGCCGCAGATCGCCTGCGTGATGGGCAGCTGCACGGCGGGCGGCGCCTATGTCCCGGCGATGTCGGACGAGACGGTGATCGTGCGCAAGCAGGGCACGATCTTCCTGGCCGGCCCGCCGCTGGTGAAGGCCGCCACCGGCGAGGAGATCAGCGCCGAGGATCTGGGCGGCGGCGATCTCCACGCGCGCAAGTCCGGCGTGGTCGATCATCTGGCCGAGAACGACGAGCACGCGCTGACCATCGTGCGCGACATCGTTTCGCATCTGGGATCGGCGGGGGATGCTGGCATCGCCCGCCGCGAACCGCGCCCGCCGAAGTACGATGCGGAAGAGCTATACGCGATCGTGCCCGAGGACGTGCGCGCGCCCTACGATGTCCGGGAAGTGATCGCGCGGCTGGTCGATGGCAGCGAGTTTCACGAGTTCAAGGCCCATTACGGCACCACGCTGGTCTGCGGCTTCGCGCATATCTGGGGGATGCCGGTGGCGATCCTTGCCAACAACGGCGTGCTCTTTTCCGAAAGCGCGCAGAAGGGCGCGCATTTCATCGAACTGGCGTGCCAGCGCCGCATTCCGCTGCTGTTCCTCCAGAACATCTCGGGCTTCATGGTCGGCGGCAAGTACGAAGCCGAAGGCATTGCCAAGCACGGCGCGAAGCTGGTGACGGCTGTGGCCACCGCCAGCGTGCCCAAGATCACCGTGCTGATCGGCGGCAGCTTCGGCGCCGGCAATTACGGCATGTGCGGCCGCGCCTATGAGCCGCGCTTCCTGTTTTCCTGGCCCAACAGCCGGATCAGCGTGATGGGCGGCGAACAGGCCGCCGCGGTGCTCGCCACGGTCCATCGCGATGCCGCCACCTGGACCGCGGAGGAGGCCGAAGCGTTCAAGGCGCCGGTCCGCCAGAAGTACGAGGACGAGGGCAACCCGTGGTACGCCACCGCCCGCCTGTGGGACGATGGCGTGATCGATCCCGCCCAGACGCGCGACGTGCTCGGGCTGGCGCTGGCGGCAACGCTCGAAGCCCCGGTTGCGGAGGCGCCCCGCTTCGGGGTGTTCAGGATGTAATGGCCATGATCCAGTCCCTTCTCATCGCCAATCGCGGCGAAATCGCTTGCCGTGTCATCCGCACCGCGCGGGGCATGGGTATTCGCACGGTGGCGGTCTATTCCGACGCCGATGCCAATGCGCTGCACGTGCGGCAGGCGGACGAGGCGGTGCATATCGGCCCGTCGCCGGCGCGCGAAAGCTACCTTGTGGGGGAAAAGATCATCGCCGCCGCCAGGGCCACCGGAGCGCAGGCGATCCATCCCGGCTACGGCTTCCTTTCCGAAAACGCCGAATTTGCCCAGGCGGTGCTGGATGCGGGCCTCGTATGGGTTGGCCCCAAGCCGGCCTCGATCACCGCGATGGGCCTCAAGGACGCGGCCAAGGCGCGCATGATCGCCGCCGGCGTGCCGGTGACCCCCGGCTATCTCGGCGAGGACCAGTCCGAGGCGCGGCTTCAGGCCGAGGCGGATGCCATCGGCTATCCCGTCCTGATCAAGGCCGTCGCGGGCGGGGGCGGCAAGGGGATGCGCCGGGTGGAGACGGCGGCGGACTTCGCCGAAGCGCTGGCCTCCTGCCGCCGTGAGGCGGCCGCCAGCTTCGGCGACGATCGCGTGCTGATCGAGAAGTACATCCTCTCCCCCCGCCACATCGAGGTGCAGGTGTTCGGGGATAGCCACGGCAACGTCGTCCACCTGTTCGAACGCGATTGCTCGCTCCAGCGCCGCCACCAGAAGGTGATCGAGGAAGCCCCCGCGCCGGGCATGGACGAAGCGACGCGCGAGGCCGTGTGCAGCGCCGCCGTCCGCGCGGCCAAGGCGGTGGACTACGAGGGTGCCGGCACGATCGAATTCATCGCCGACGCCAGCGAAGGCCTGCGCGCAGACCGCATCTGGTTCATGGAAATGAACACGCGGCTCCAGGTCGAACATCCGGTGACGGAGATGATCACCGGCGTCGATCTGGTCGAATGGCAGTTGCGCGTGGCGAGCGGCGAGCCGCTGCCCAGGCGGCAGGATCAGCTAAGGATCGACGGCCACGCCATCGAGGCGCGGCTCTACGCGGAAGATCCGGCCAAGGGTTCCCTGCCGAGCATTGGCAAACTTGAATACTTCCGGCTTCCCGAAAAGCTTGAGCCATATGAATACAAGGCCGTGGATGGAACCTGGAATTGGAACCACTACGATTCCAAGCTTCGCGTGGATAGTGGGTTCGAGGAAGGTGACGAGGTTACGCCGTTTTACGATCCGATGATCGCGAAGATGATCACCCACGGGCCGGATCGCTTGGAAGCCGCAGTTGCGCTGACGAAGGCGGTCGGACAAGTCGGCTGCTGGCCCGTAAAGACAAATGCATCAATGCTGTGCAGTCTGTTGGTCGAGCCAGACTTTATCAGGGAACGATTGTCGACCGCCTTTATTGAGGAACACCCCTTCAGCTTGATCGAGGATGAAGGCCCGAGCGGGTCGGCTTTGGTCCACGCTGCAAAGCTGCTGACCTCGTCAGCAATCCCGATCGGACTGAGGGGTTTTCGTCTCAATGATGAGGCGGAGGGGGAGGTGTTCCTCAGTGTCGATGGTAAGCCTAAGGTCGGCCGCCTCGACTACGAACTTCACGATGACCACGAGCGCCACTTTCCCGCCGAACGCATCGGCGATGTTGTCTATTCGTCATCCATCGGGGAGACATTTCGCATAACCATGCGCGAATCCCGAGGCACGAACACTCATCACGCAGGTGATGGCGCCATCCTCGCCCCCATGCCCGGCAAGGTGATCTCGGTCGATGTCGCGGCGGGCGACACGGTGGCCAAGGGCCAGAAGCTGCTCGTGCTGGAAGCGATGAAGATGGAACACGCGCTGACCGCGCCGTTCGACGGGACCGTGGCGGAGCTGACCGTCACCCCCGGCGCGCAAGTGCAGGTCGAGGCATTGCTGGCGCGCGTGGAGCAGGAGGAAGGCTGATGGCAGGCCGCTTTTTCGACGAATGGCAGGTGGGTGACCGGATCGAGCACGACATCCGCCGCACCGTGACCGAAACCGACAACCTGCTGTTTTCGACGATGACGCACAATCCGCAGCCACTGCACATCGATCTGGAAGCGGCCAAGGCGAGCGAGTTCGGCCAGATCCTGGTCAACGGCACCTTCACCTTCGCGCTGATGGTCGGCCTGTCCGTGGGCGATACCACGCTGGGCACGCTGGTCGCCAACCTCGGTTATGACAAGCTGGTCATGCCCAAGCCGGTGTTCATCGGCGACACCATGCGCGCGACGAGCGAGGTGGCCGAGCTGAAGGAATCGAAAAGCCGGCCGGGCGCGGGCATCGTCACCTTCACGCACGAACTGATCAACCAGCGCGACGAGGTGGTGTGCCGCTGCCTGCGCAGCGCCTTGCTCAAGAAGCGGCCGGCGTAAGGCGGTTCAGGGGCGCGCGGGTTCCGCGTTCAGGCCGCCGCCCAGGCTGCGGTATAGCTCCACCATGTTGCTCGCCGCCGCCAGCCGCGTGTTCACCAGGCTGAGGCGCGCGGTGTAGAGCGTGCGCTGCGCGTCCAGCGTGGTCAGGTAGGTGTCGATCCCGTTGCGATAGCGCGATTGCGACAGGGTGAGCGCGCGACCGGCGTTGTCCGTCAGCGCCAGTTGCGCGGCCAGCTTGTCGTCGATCGTTCCGCGCCGGGCGAGCGCGTTGGCCACTTCGCTGAACGCGGTCTGGATCGTCTTTTCGTAAGTTGCGACAGCGGCGGTGCGCGCGGCCTTGGCCGAGGCGAGGTTGCCGCTGCGCGCGCCGGCGTCGAACACGGTTTCGCTGGCGTTGCCCGATGCGTTCCAGCGGAAATCGCCACTGTTGAACAGGCCGGAAAGGCTGCCCGAGGCGACGCCGAGCGCGGCCGTCAGCGAGATCGTGGGGAACCATGCCGCGCGCGCCGCGCCAATATTGGCATAGGCCGCGCGCAGCCGGTGTTCGGCGCCCAGCACATCGGGGCGTTGCAGCAGCACAGCCGAAGACAGGCCGACGGGCAGAGTGGCGAGCGTCTGCCCGCCGCTGCCCAGCGTGTCCGCCAGCATGGCCTCGCTTACGGGCGCGCCGGTCAGCAGTTCCAGTGCGTTGCGCGCCTGCGCCAGCCGCGTCTTGTAGTCGGCAACGTCCGATCGCGCGGTCTGGAGCGCGGTCTGCGCCTGCGCGATGTCGAGCCGGGTGCCGATCCCCATGGCCTCGCGCCGCTGCGTGAGCGCCAGGCTCTGTTCGCGCGATTGCAGCGTTTCTTCCGCCACGCGCAGCAGATCGGCATTGGCGGCATAGGTCAGCCACGCGGTCGCCACTTCGGCGACAAGCGTGATCTGCGTGGCCTTGCGCCCTTCGTCGGTGGCGAGAAAGGTCTGGAACTGCGCCTGCGTGAGATTGCGCTGCCGGCCGAACAGGTCGAGCGTGAACGAGGAGATGCCGATGCCGGTGGACAGGGTATCGACCGTGAGGCCGTTGGTGCGCGCTTCCGATCCGGTCGCGGTGGCGGCGATGGTGGGGAACAGGGCGGCGCGCTGCACGCGATAGAGCGCCTGCGCCTGTTCCACGTTGGCCACGGCCACGCGCAGATCGCGGTTGTTGGCGAGCGACAGGGCGATAACCTGCCGCAGCCGGTCGTCGAGGAAGAAATCGCGCCAGCCGATCTCGTCGATGCGCGTCTCGCCGGCGGCCAGTACGGGATAGGATTCTCCCTGCGGCAGCGCGGGGGCGACGGGCGCTTCCGGGCGGACGTATTTCGGTGCCATGTTGCACCCGGCCAGGATCGCCATCGGTGCGGCGAGCGGCAGCGCGGCGAACAGAAGGCGGCGGCTCATGCTCCGGCCTCCTGACCGGTGGCGGGCGCGGGCGTGGTTGCCGCCTTGCGCGCGAACCAGCGCTTCACCAGCACGAAGAACAGCGGGACGAGGAAGATGGCCAGCGCGGTGGCCGAAAGCATCCCGCCCATCACCCCGGTGCCGATCGCGCGTCGCCCGTTCGCGCCCGCGCCGCTGGCGATCACGAGCGGAACCACGCCGGCGATAAAGGCCACGCTGGTCATGATGATCGGGCGGAAGCGCAACCGCGCGGCCTCTAGCGCGGCTTCGAGCGGCGGCACGCCGCTGCGCAGCGCGGCTTCGGCGAATTCGACGATCAGGATCGCGTTCTTGGCGGAAAGGCCGATCGTGGTGAGCAGCGCCACCTGGAAATAGATGTCGTTGTCGAACCCGCGCAGCGTCACCGCCAGCACCGCGCCGACCACGCCCAGCGGAATGACCAGCAGGACCGAGAACGGCACCGACCAGCTTTCGTAGAGCGCGGCAAGGCACAGGAAGATGAAGAAGATCGACACGGCATAGAGCACCGGCGCCTGGCTGCTCGACCGGCGTTCCTGATAGGACAGCCCGCTCCACGCCACGGTGAAGCCACCATCGAGCTGGCTGGCCATTTTCTCGATCACGTTCATGGCATCGCCGGAACTGGTGCCCGGCCCCGGCGCGCCTTGCACTTGTTGCGCGGAAATGCCGTTGAAGCGCCGCAGGATCGGCGCGCCGATCGTCCAGCTCGTTTCGGCAAAGGCCGAGAAGGGCGCCATGTCGCCATCGGCGGTGCGCACGAACCACTGGCTCAGGTCCGATGGCTGGCTGCGGAACGGCGCATCGCCCTGGACATAGACGCGCTTGACGCGGCCGCGGTCGATGAAGTCGTTCACATACGTGCCGCCCCACGCGGTCGAGAGCGTGGAATTGACGTTGGCGGGCGTGATCTGGAACGCGGTGAGCGCGGCGTCATCCACTTTCACCTTGAGCTGCGGCGTGTCCTCAAGGCCGTTGAAGCGCACCTGGCCCAGCCGGGGCTCGTCGGCCGCCTGCGTCAGCAGGTCCTTGCGCGCGGCGGTCAGCGCGGCGGTGCCTTGTCCTTCGGCGTCCTGAAGCCACATCTCGAAGCCCGAGGCGTTGCCCAGCCCGCGGATGGCCGGCGGCGAAAGGACGAGAATCTGGCCATCGCGCGAGGAGGCGAAATGCTTGTTGATGCGTTGCGCTATGGCGGAGGCGCTGTTTGCGCTGCCCACCCGTTCGTCCCACGGCTTGAGCAGGATGAAGCCCTGGCCGGTGTTCTGCCCGCTGCCGCCCTGTCCGCGGCCCACCACGGTGAACACGGCCTGGATGTTGTGGCTTTCCGTGCGGTTGATGTAGTCCGAAAGCTGGTCGGCCACGGCTTGTGTCTGTTCGATGGTCGATCCGGCGGGCAGCGTGTAGCTGAGCGAAAGGTTGCCCTGATCCTCGTCCGGCAGGAAGCTGGTGGGCAGCCGCGCATAGAGCAGCGCCATGCCCAGGCAAACGCCGCCGAACACCAGCATGCCCGGAAGCGGCCGGCTCACCACCCGCAGCAGCCGGTTGCGATAGCCGCCTTCCAGCCGCTCATAGCTGCGGTTGAACTTGGCGAAGAACCAGCCTCGCGGCTTCTCGTGCTCCTTCAGCAGCGTGGCGCACAGCGCCGGCGTCAGCGTCAGCGCGACCATCACCGACAGCGCCATGGCGGACACGATGGTGACCGAGAACTGGCGATAGATCACGCCGGTCGATCCGCCGAAGAAGGCCATGGGGATGAACACGGCGGTCAGAACCAGCGTGATGCCGATCAGCGCCGAGGTGATCTCGCCCATGGATTTCACCGTCGCCTCCAGCGGGGGCAGGTGCTCCTCGTGCATCACGCGCTCGACATTCTCGACCACCACGATGGCATCGTCGACCAGCAGGCCGATGGCAAGGACGAGGCCGAACATGGTCAGCGTGTTGACCGAATAGCCCACGGCGGCGAGGATGCCGAAGGTGCCCAGCAGCACCACCGGCACGGCGATCGCGGGAATCAGCGTGGCGCGCCAGTTCTGCAGGAACACGAACATCACCACCACGACCAGCCCGATCGCCTCGATCAGCGTCCAGACCACTTCCTCGATCGAAATCTTCACGAACGTGCTGCTGTCGCGCGGATAGGCGACCGCGTAGCCTTCGGGCAGCTCGGTCGACAGTTCGGCGACCTTTTCCTTGACCAGCCGCGCGGTGGCCATGGCGTTGGCGCCGGATGCCAGATTGATGGCGAGGCCGGTGGCGGGCGCGCCGTTGAATTTGTTGATCGAGCCGTAATTCTCCAGCCCCATTTCGACGCGGGCGACATCGCCCAGCGTGACGGTGGAGCCATCGGCCTGGGTCTTGAGTACGACCGCCTTGAACTGGTCGATCGTTTCCAATCGCGACCGGGCCGTTACCGTGGCGTTGAGGCGCTGCCCCGGCTGCGACGGCAGGGCGCCGATCTCGCCCGCCGAAACCTGCGTGTTCTGGGCCTGCAGCGCCGAAATCACGTCCGCCGGCATCAGCTTCACCGCGTTGAGCCGGTTAGGATCGAGCCAGATGCGCATGGCGTATTGCGAGCCGAAGATGTCGGCGCTGCCCACGCCTTCCACGCGCGAGATTGGGTCCTGGAAGTGCGTGGCGAGATAGTCGGCGATGTCCGCGTTGTCGCTGCGGCCGGTGGAATCGTAGAGCGAGACGACCATCAACTGGTCCGCCTGCGCCTTGTTCACGTTCACGCCCAGCTGCTGCACGATCTGCGGCAGCCGCGTGACGCCGCGCGCGATCGCGTTCTGCACCTGGACCTGCGCGGTATCGGGATTGATGCCCTTTTCGAAGGTCACCGTGATCTGCGCCGAACCGTTGCTGCTGCTGGACGTGAAATAGAGCAGCCCGTCGATGCCCTTGAGCTGCTGTTCCAGCACCTGGGTCACGCTGTTTTCGATCGTCTGCGCGTCCGCGCCGTTGTAGCTGGCGTTGATCGAGACGGTCGGCGGCGCGATGTCGGGATATTGCTCCACCGCCATCGTGGTGATCGAGAACCCGCCCGCGGCCATCACCACGATGGCGATGACCCAGGCGAAGATCGGGCGATGCGCGAAGAATTTCGACAGCACGGCGGTTACTTGCGCGTGGCGGCCGGCGTGCCGGAACCTTTCCCGCCACCCTCTTCCGCTGCCTTGCTGCCCGCCGGCACCGCCTTCACCTTCGCGCCGGGGCGGGCCTTGAGCAGCCCTTCGACCACGATCTTCTCGCCGGGCTTGAGGCCGCTGGTGATCAGCCAGTTCGTGCCGACGGCGGTATCCGCGGTTACGTTCCGCGTTTCGATCATGCTTTTGGCGTTGACGACCAGCACGGTGGCGGTGCCGCGTGGAGACCGCGTGACGGCCGTTTGCGGGACGAGGATGCCGTCAGGCACGGTGCCCTGGCCCACGCGCGCGCGCACGAACAGGCCGGGCAGCAGATCGCCACGCGGATTGGGCACGGTGGCGCGCAGCGTGACCGTGCCGGTCTGCTCGTTCACGTCGATATCCGCGAAGTTCAGCTTGCCCTCGACCGGAAATTCGCTGCCGTCCGACAGGATGATGCGCACCGGCGTCGATCCCGCCGCGATGCGTCCGGCGTCCATCGAGCGGCGCAGCGCCATGAAATCGGTGCTCGATTGCTGGATGTTGACCCAGATCGGATCGAGCCGCTGCACCTTGGCCAGCGCATCGGCCTGATTGGACGTCACCAGCGCGCCCTTGGTCACGGCCGACCGGCCGATCCGGCCGCTGATCGGAGAGGTGATCCGGGTGAAGCCCAGGTTGACGTTGGCGGAAGCCAGCGACGCGCGGTTGAGCGCCACTTGGGCGCGGGCCTGGTTGTAAGCCGCGATGGCATCCGCCGCGTCCTGCTTGCTGATCCCGCCTTCCTCGGCCAGCACGCGATAGCGCTCCGCTTTCAGGCGGCTGGCTTCGACCGATGCCTGCGCGTTGGTCAGCGCGGCGCTCGCCTGCTGCTGGGACGCCGCATAGAGGCGCGAATCGATCTGATAGAGCGGCTGGCCCGCGCGGACGTTGCTGCCTTCCTCGAACAGCCGCGCCATGACGATGCCCGACACCTGTGGCCGCACTTCGGCCACTTCCGACGCCTGCGTCCGTCCGGCCAGGTCCGCGGTCAGCGCGACCGGTCCCGCGCGGGCGGCAATCACGCCCACGGTGGGCGTCGGCGACTGTTTGTCTCCCTTCTTGTCGCCGCATCCGGCAAGCAGGAGAGCGGTGCAGGCCAAGGGTAGAAGGAAACGCAATTTCGGCTCGCAATCTTTCATCGGACCATGCGGACAAGGGAGCAACGGCAGCATCGGCGATGGCATTTCCCGCAGATCAGAACGACCGCCCCGTGCGGACAGCGGCAAGGTCATGTTCCGACATGGTCTCCCCCGAAAGCCCCCATGGCTTTCAACGCGTGATTCGCAGCTTGCTAGCACATCGCGCGGCGCGTGCGCCTGCCTATGCTGCGTTGCCGCATCGATGCGACACAATGATACAAATGGAGATTCTGCACACCTCCTTTTTGGACGTTTGTCAAAAAAGAGGAGGTGAGCCGTCGG
Organism: Novosphingobium sp. UBA1939; assembly: GCF_002336885.1. NCBI lineage: Bacteria > Pseudomonadati > Pseudomonadota > Alphaproteobacteria > Sphingomonadales > Sphingomonadaceae > Novosphingobium > Novosphingobium sp. UBA1939. Next base: position 13,677 of record NZ_DDFB01000046.1, read on the forward strand.
TCGCGGGAAGCCGGCGGACGGCGCAGTCAGCGCGCGGCGAACAGCAGGCGGCCGGGGCCGAGCCGTTCGAGCACATGGGAGATGTCGTCTGCGGAGACCGCGAAGCAGCCCTGGCTGCGGCCCACGCGGCCTTGGCTTTCCGCCAGATCGGGCGCGACATAGCGCGCGGCGTGGATCACGATGCCACGGCTGGAGGCCATGCTGTTTTCGGTATCCAGACCTTGAAGCCGGCGCGACCGGCCATGCTTGCCGCTGTAGATTTCGCCGGTCAGGAAGGCCCCGCTGCACGAGGCGTTGGAGCCGGGCCGATTCGACAGACGCTGGACCCAGCCGCTGTTGCCGGGATCGGAACCGCTGCCGTGCGCGACGAGATGGTCGGAAATGACCTTTCCTGCCGCCACATCGACCAGCTGGAAGCGCGGCAGACGCGAAGGCGCCGAAAAGTCGACGATGCCGATCACGTCGCGGCTGGCGACGCGATCGTGATGCTGCTGCAAGGCTGCCAATGCGCGAGACAACAGCACGGACCTGTCTGCGCCCGCCGGAAGGTGTTCCGGCTGGGGGGCGATCGCCTGCGCAAGATCGCGCGGCATGAACAGGCTGGCTGCCGACCCGGCAATGGCGCCCAGAAAATGGCGCCTGCCCAGGTACATGCTATTCCGAGACCCCGATTTTGCTCTTGTCCGGGATGTACGGAGCAGCCCGGCGAATTTCAAACCGCAACGGAGGAAAGTGCGGCGAGCGGTGCCAGGGATCGCGTGGGGCGAGCCGCGGGGCGGGAACTTTTGCCGCCGCGGCTCGCTTCGCCTGCCCGGTTTTCAGGGCAGGGCGTCGAAGGCTCCGGGGGCGGCAATCGTACCCACGGCCTTGCGACCGCTCGGCGCTTCCTTGGCGCGCAGGCCTTCGGGCAGCACGTCCGGCGAAGCCTTGCGGCCGATCGCGGCGGCGGCTTCGACGCGGAAGCTTTCGGGAATGCCGAGTTCCGAACGGATGCGGTCGAAGTCGATTCCGGTCATGCCGTGGGCGTGGTAGCCCATCGCCGTGGCTTGCAGGGCCAGCTGCGCCCAGGCGGCGCCCGCGTCGAAGCTGTGGCTGTGCGATGGCCGCGCTTCGTCACCGCTGCCCATGTGCGTTTCCGAGAGGATGAAGACCAGCGCGCCGGCTTGCTTCGCCCAGCTGGCGTTGAACGGAATCAGCAGCGAAAGGAACAGATCCCAGTGCGCATCGCCGTTCACGGCATAGAGAAAGCGCCAGGGCTGGTAATTGAAGGCCGACGGGGCGAGGCCGGCAGCCTCCAGGATCACCTCGAGGTCTTCTTGCGGCAGGGCGCTGCCATCGAAGGCGCGCGGCGACCAGCGGTCGATCAGCAGCGGAACAAGGCGGGGATTGGTGGTTCGGCTTTCCATGGCGTGGCTTTCCGGAACGAGTTTCGGGGATGACAGCAAAGGGGCGGGCGGCTGGTGAGGCCGCCCGGATGCGTGGTCTCAACGGCGGTCGAGCGCGAAGCGGCCGGCGCCGAAAGCGACGACCTGCAACAGGCCGCCAGCCATCGCCACGTTCTTGAAGAAGTGGATGAACTGGTTCTGGTCCGCAAGGTGGTTGTGGAAGGCGAGCGCGGTTGCCAGGCTGAACAACGCCAGCACCGCTGCGACGAACCGGGTGCGGAAGCCGGCCACAAGTGCCAGACCGCCGCCCAGTTCCACGATAACGGCGATGGCCAGGCCGACTTGCGGCAAGGGCAGGCCCGCGCTGGCGATATAGCCGATCGTTCCGGCGGGCGCGGCGACCTTGGACAGGCCGCTCAGCACGAAGATGGCGGCAAGGAGGATGCGACCGGCAAGAGCGGCGACATCGCTGGCGGAAGTGCCGGGGCGGGCGGTAGTGGTCTGAATGGTCATGGGATGGGATTCTTTCTGTTCGAAGGGGGGGGAAGGGGGCAGTCAGGCCGCGTCGACGAGGACGATCTCGCTGTCTTCGAGCGCGGTAATCTCGATGGTATCGATGCCGGTGATGGCCACGCCATCGCGGGCCTGTGCTTCTGCGTCGCCAATGCGGATGCGGCCGGTGGCCGGAACCAGATAGGCATGGCGGTCGGGATCGATTTCGTAACGCAGGCTCTGGCCTGCCGGCAACGTCGCGCCCAGTACGCGGGCATTGGCGTTGATGCGCAACGCGTCCTCGTCACCGGCGACGCCCGAAGCCAGCACGTCGAAGCGGCCGGTGCGGCTGTCGCGCGGGAAGGGCCGCGTGCCCCAGCTGGGCGCATGGCCGCGCCGGTCGGGCATGATCCAGATCTGGAACAGCGTCGTTTCCTCGTCTTCCAGATTGTATTCGGCATGCTGGATGCCGGTGCCGGCGGACATGACCTGCACGTCTCCCGCCACGGTGCGGCCGGCGTTGCCCAGGTTGTCGCGGTGCGAGATCGCGCCTTTGCGGACATAAGTGACGATTTCCATGTCGCTGTGCGGATGCGGCGGGAAACCGCTCTGCGCCGCGATGGTATCATCGTTCCACACGCGCAGGGCGCCCCACTGCACGCGCTGCGGGTCGTAATAGTCGGCGAACGAGAAATGGTGGTGCGCATCGAGCCAGCCGTGGTTGGCGGCGCCAAGCGAATGGAAGGGGCGAACTTCGATCACGGGATGTCTCCAAAAATCGCGTTGCAGCGAATGACCTTGGTATGGCCCTTGAAAGGCAATCTGAAAATTCCGATAAAATTGATGGGAATGTTCAGGAGTATCGAACGTGGACGTCGGCCAGCCAACCATCGACCAGATCCGCATCTTCCTCGCCGTGGTCGATGAAGGCAGTTTCAACGGCGCCGCGCGCAAGCTGGGCCGGGCCATTTCGGTCATCAGCTATGGCATCGCCAACCTGGAGGCGCAGTTCGGCGTCACCCTGTTCGAGCGCGAGGGATCGCGCCGGCCGACGCTGACCGAAGCGGGCCGCGCGGTGCTGGCGACGGCACGGGCGGTGGCGGACGATATTGACGCGCTGATGGCCTCGGTGCGCGGCTATAACCAGGGGCTGGAGGCGGAACTGACGCTGGCCGTGGACGTGATGTATCCCACCGCGTGGCTCGCGCGGCTTTGCCGGCAGTTCCAGGCCTATTTCCCGACGGTGGACCTGCGCCTGCACGTGGAAGCCCTCGGAGCGATCGCCGGAATGCTGCTGGAGGGGCGGGCGCATGTGGGCGTGACGGGGCCGGTGGTGATCGAGGACCCCGTGCTCGACCGGATGCGGATCGGCGAGGTGGAACTGCTGCCGGTGGCCGCGCCTTCGCACCCGCTGGCCCGCCTGACCGAGATTCCCCCCGGGGCCGGGCGGCAGCATCTGCAACTGGTCCTGACCGACCGTTCCAGCCTGACCGAGGGCCGCGATTTCTCCGTGCTCAGCGCGCGCACGTGGCGGCTGGGCGATCTCGGCGCCAAGCACGCCTTGCTGCTGGAAGGGATCGGCTGGGGCAACATGCCGCTGCATCTGGTGCAAGATGATCTCGACGCCGGGCGACTCGTGCGGCTGCCGATGCAGGAAGCGCCCGGCGTGGCCTATCCGTTTAACGCGCAGTGGCGGCGGGATTGCCCGCCGGGGCCGGCGCGCTCCTGGCTGATCGAGGCGCTGAAAGCGGGGTGTGGTGGCGATCACGCCGGCCCCATCGTCATATAGCGCGCACAAATCCGCCTTTGAAATGAAAGGAAAACTGCACGATCGTGCAACACGGGCCGTCTAGCGGCGCATCTCGAGTCCAGGCCCATGAGGGGAAAAGAGATGCGCTGTGTGACTGCCTTGTTCGTGACGACCGCCATGGCCGTCGCCGCTCCCGCCTTTGCCGCCGAAGCCCCGGCCGACGAAGCCGCTCCCGCTCCCGCCGATGCGTCCGCCGGTGCGGAAATCGTCGTGTTCGGTGCCGGCCAGACGCGGCAGGTCCAGGAAATCTCCAACGCCGATCTGACGCTGCTGGCGGCGGGCACCAGCCCGCTGAAGGCCATCGAGAAACTGCCCAGCGTCAACTTCCAGTCGGCCGATCCTTTCGGAAACTACGAATGGTCGACCCGCATCACCATTCGCGGGTTCAACCAGAACCAGCTTGGTTTCACGCTGGATGGCATTCCGCTGGGCGACATGACCTATGGCAACGTCAACGGGCTGCACATCAGCCGCGCGATCACGTCCGAAAACATCGGCGTGACCCGCGTGTCGCAGGGGTCGGGCTCGATCGACACGCAATCGACCAACAACCTGGGCGGCACGCTGGAGTTCGAATCGATCGATCCCGCGCGCGTGCTGGGCGTGGACGGCAACGTGACCTACGGTTCCTCGAACACCGTGCGCGTCTTCGGCCGGGTCGGCCTGGGCACCGCCGACGGGCTGCGCGCCTTTGCTTCCGTGCAATACCAGAACCTCGACAAGTGGAAGGGTGATGGGCAGCAGCGCACGCTGATGGCCAACGCCAAGGTGGTGGCGCCGCTGGGCGATGCCACGGTCGATGCCTATCTCAGCTATTCCGACCGGGCCGAGCAGGACTATCAGGATCTCTCGCTCGGCATGATCAAGCGGCTTGGCTACGACTGGGACAATTTCGGCCCTTCGCAATACGCGCTGGCGGTGCGGGTGGCGGATATCGGCGCCAATCGCGGCGACAGCGGCACCACGCCGCTCAACCCGACGGCGGGCACGGTTTATCCGGCGCCGATCCAGACGCTGGACGATGCCTATTACGACGCATCGGGCCTGCGCCGCGACTGGCTGGGCGCGGTGGGCCTCACCGCCCCCGCCGGTGACAAGGTAACCTTCAAGTTCAAGACCTATTACCACCACAACTCCGGGCAGGGCACCTGGGGCACGCCCTATGTCAACAGCCCCACCGGCGTGCCGATGGCGGTGCGGACAACCGAGTACACGATCGACCGCGCCGGCATGTTCGGCAGCGTGAACCTTGATCTCGGCGCGAACCAGGTGGCCATCGGCGCGTGGTACGAAAACAACAATTTCGAGCAGGCGCGGCGCTTCTACGCCTATGAAAGCCGTACCAATCCGGGCCGCAACCACCTGGATTTCATGCGCAACCCGTTCTTCACCCAGTGGGACATCAAGTACAACACCGCCACGGTGCAGTATTATGTCGAGGACCAGATCACGCTGGGCGACGCGCACATCAACCTGGGCTGGAAGGGCTTCCAGGTTAACAATAACGCCAACCCGCTGGTGCTGGGGGACCGGACGATCGGCCGCCTGTCCGCGCGCGACTGGTTCCAGCCGCACGTGGGCGTGAACTACAAGTTCGGGCGGGGGCTGGAAGCGTTCGCTGGCTTCACCTCGGTGACGCGGGCCTTCGTCTCGTCGGCCACGACGGGGCCGTTCTCGTCCACCCAGGCCGGGTTCGACGCGATCAAGGGCAAGCTCAAGCCCGAACAGTCCGATACTTATGAAGGCGGCCTGCGCTACAACACCGGCGTGGTGAACGCGGTGCTGGCCGGCTACTACGTCGATTTCCGCAACCGCCTGCTGACCATTCCCACCTCGGTCGGCATCGTCGGCGCGGCCAACGCGCTGCAGAACGTGGGCAGCGTGCGCGCGGTGGGCATCGAGGCGGCGCTCGACGTGAAGCTGCCGATGGGCTTCGGCGCGTTTGCCTCCTATAGCTACAACGACACGACGTATCGCGACGACATCACCGACGCGAAGGGCAACTTCTATGCGACCAAGGGCAAGACCGTGGTCGACGCGCCCAAGCATCTGCTGCGCGGCGAAATCTCGTATGACAGCGACGGGTTCTTCGGCCGCGTCTCGGCCAACTACATGTCGAAGCGCTATTTCACCTATCTCAACGACCAGGAGGTGCCTGCGCGCACGCTGATCGATGCCTCGCTGGGCTATCGCTTCAACGTGGGCTGGCGCAAGCCGGTGGAACTGCAGGTCAACGCCACCAACCTGTTCGACAAGCGCTATGTCGCCACGATCGGTTCGAACGGCTTCGGCTTCAGCGGCGATAACCAGACCCTGCTGGCCGGCGCGCCGCGGCAGGTGTTCGTGACGCTGAAGACTGCTTTCTGACACTTGCCACCATTTCGGAGCCGGGTATCGGCTCCGATCAAAACAAATGCGGAGCGCCTTCCATCCTTCGGGATGGGGGGCGTTTTGTTTCAGACGGCGGACCGCGGCACCGCCGATCGTGCCGCAGGGAACGGGCGATTCGCGGATTGGCATCCGCATTTTTCCCTCGCGGGAAATATCTGGAAACGTTCTGAAATTCCTGGGTTTCGTCACATGTCCGTCGCAGTGCGCGAACATTTCCCGAGAGAATCGGCGGGACCGTAACAAAACTGCATTGGAAGGCGGCTAGACGCGGCCTCGCCCGAGGACACAAGTCCTCACAAGTGAGGGAAACATGAACTTCCAGACCTGTCTGCGTGCCGGCCTGCTGGCCGGAACGGGAGCGCTTGCGCTTGCCGTCAGCCCCGCCTTCGCCGCTGAAGCCGCCGCACCCGCCGCCGATGCCGCTTCGCCCGAAACCGACAGCACCGGCCTGACCGAAATCGTCGTCACCGCCACCAAGCGCGAGACGAACCTCCAGCAGACGCCGATCTCGATCTCGGTGATGGGCGCGGACGATCTCAAGAAGCGCCACGTCCAGAGCCTGATGGACCTGGCCGACGGCTCGGTTCCGTCGCTGCGCATCTCCACCTTCGAAGCGCGCCAGTCGGCGCTGACGATCGGTATTCGCGGCATCGTTCCCGACGACGCCAACCAGCCCGCGCGCGAACAGGGCGTCGGCGTCTATCTCGATGGTGTCTACCTCGGCCGTCAGCATGGCCTGAACGCCAGCCTCTATGACGTCGAGCGCGTCGAAGTGCTCAAGGGGCCGCAGGGCACCCTGTTCGGCCGGAACACCGAGGGCGGCGCGCTGTCGATGGTGCTCAAGGCGCCCACCGGCGAATTCGGTGGCCGCCTGCAGGCTGGCGTGGGCAACTACGGTTCGTACAACGCCCAGTTGCACCTCGATCTGCCCGAATACCACAATATCTCGATCAAGCTCGATGGTGTGCTTCAGCACCAGGATCCGACGATCAAGAACCCGCTGGCGGGCCAGGCCGGCTGGAACCAGTATCACCGCTACGGCGGCCGCATCGCGGCGCGCTGGAAGCCCACCAGCGATCTGACCATCGACCTCGCGTTCGACAAGTCGCGCGACGAGAACACGCCGTTCTACAGCCAGCTCGTGACGATCACGCCGTCCGCGCTTGCCAACATCCCCAAGGATGCCAACGGCACGCCGCTGATCCAGTACGGCTATGGCCGCGCCACCTCGGCCGATATCGGTGTGCCGCAGCAGCCGAGCATCGACATCACCAAGGGCTTCACCGGGCACATCAGCTACAAGGTGTCGCCGGGCCTCGAACTGCGCTCGATCACGTCTTGGCGCACGGTCAGCGACGAACAGTGGGACAACTCGGGCGGCGCGCACCGCACGCCGATCTGGGGGCCGAACGTCAACTTCAGCCGCTATTCGCTGGCCGGGTTGCAGCAGCGCCAGTTCAGCCAAGAGTTGCAGGCGGTCGGTTCGGCCGGCAAGTTCGACTACGTGTTCGGCCTGTACTACTTCAACGAACGTGCCAGCGACTGGGCGCGCACGCCGAACACCAACAAGTGGAACGCGGCGCTCAACGGCTACACCATCAACGATCCGTCGACGTACCTCAGCGCTACGCTGGCGCGTGCCAGCACGGCCTATGCCAAGAGCTATGCCGCTTACGGCCAGGTGACTTACAACCCGTTCGATCCGCTGCACATCACGGTCGGCGGCCGCTACACCAAGGACGACAAGAACGGTCTGCTCTACACCGTCAACGGCGCGGCAACGAACTTCACGTTCGACCAGTCGAACAGCCGGTTCGATCCGCTGGTGGTGCTGGCCTACGAGGTCAACCCCGACATCAACGTGTACGCCAAGTATGCCACCGGCTATCGCGCCGGCGGCGCCAGCTCGCGCTCGCTGAACTATCGCTCGTTCGGGCCGGAATCGGTGAAGTCCTACGAAGTGGGCCTGAAGACCGAGTTCTTCGACCGCAAGGTGCGCTTCAACGTGGCCGGTTACATCATGGACCGCGACAACACGCAGGTGGACTTCAACTATTTCATCCTGCAGCAGAACGGCACCGTCCGGAACACGCTGGAAACCGTCAACGCGCTTGGCACCACCAAGATTCGCGGCGTTGAAGCGGACCTGACCGTGCGTCCGGTCGACGGGCTGTCGATGGGCCTGTCCTACGCCTATACCTACACCCACGTGCCGCCGGCGCGGAACACGGTGCAGGAAGCGCTGAACGCCTCGCTCAATCCGCCGGTGACCACGCCGGTCTTCGAAACGGTCTATATCCTGTACACGCCGAAGAACGCGCTGTCGGGCTCGATGGATTATGAACTGCCGGTCGGCGGCGCCGGTACCGAACTGCGCTTCCACGTCGATGGCAACTACAGCGATCCTGTCCACTCGTTCGCCGGCGAAAAGCTGATGACCGACAAGAGCTTCATCGTGAACGCCCGCCTGTCGCTGGCGGACATCCCGATGAGCGATGGCGGCCAGAAGCTGACCGTTTCGGCCTGGGCGCGCAACCTGTTCAACGAAGAACACATCTATCGTCGTTCGGGCGCCAACACCTCGCTGGGCGACTACGCGAACTACAACGCGCCGCGCACCTTCGGTATCGATGCGACGGTTCAGTTCTGACGCATGACGAATAAGGCCGGGACGGGCTGCTGGTCTGCCCCGGCTTACTTCTGACCACCCTTTGCGGCGGCGGGCCTGTGCCTTGCCGCCGCTTTTTTGT
>NZ_DDFB01000130.1:0-658 GCF_002336885.1 Novosphingobium sp. UBA1939
GCGGGCGTGACCAACAGCGAAGGCGCGGGCGCCAGCGCCGGGCGCGGCGTGGTCGCGCTCGCTACCAGCCATGGCTTTTCCGGGGCCTATGCCGCGACCAGCCACGGGTTGTCGGCGTCCGTCGTGGCCGGCGAAGGCGGCGCGATGCAGCGCGATTACAGCTGGCGCAGCGGCCGCCATGCCGCCGACCTGCTGCCCCCCGCCGAAATCGGCCGCCGCGCCGGAGACCGCGCCGTGGCGCGGCTCAACCCCGGCAAGCTCAAGAGTGGAACGATGCCGGTGGTATTCGATCCCCGCGTCGGGGGATCACTCGTCGGGCACCTGCTGGGCGCGATATCGGGCGCGGCGATCGCGCGGCGCGCCAGTTTTCTGCTGGATCGCGATGGCGCGCAGCTGTTCGACTCCGCCATCACCATTCTCGACGATCCGCTGCGGCCGCGCGGGTTGCGTTCGCGCCCGTTCGACGGCGAAGGCCTGCCGACCGCGCCGCGCGCGCTGGTGGAGGCCGGGCGGCTGACCGGATGGCTGATGGATTCGGCCTCGGCCCGTCAGCTTGGCGCGGAGCCGACCGGCCATGCGTCGCGCGGGGCTTCGGGGCCGCCGCACGTCACGGCCAGCAATGTGGTGCTCCAGCCCGGCACGGTCACGCCGCAGGCGC
>NZ_DDFB01000130.1:668-6356 GCF_002336885.1 Novosphingobium sp. UBA1939
GGCGTGACCGGCGACTACAGCCGGGGCGCTTCGGGCTTCCGCATCGTCAATGGCGAGATCGCCGGGGCGGTGGCCGAATTCACCGTGGCCGGCAACCTGATCGACATGTTCGCGGCGCTGGTTGCGGCGGACGATCTCGACATTCATCGCGGCATCGATGTGCCGACGCTGCGCATCGACGGCCTCAGCATTGCCGGGGATTGAGGCCAGCATTGAGGCCACCGGGGCCACGGGGCGGGGCCGGCTCGGAACTTTTGCCCCCCCGGCGCGCTGTCGGGCGCATATGGCCGTTTTTTCCTTTTCGCCTCGTCGCCTGCCCGCCCTGATCCTGTCGCTGCTGGCCGCGTCGATGACGCCGGCCGGGCCGGTTGCCGCGCAGAGCGCATCGCCCGCCGCCAGCACGTCTTCCTCCGCATCCGGCGGCGCGATCGCCTCCACCGTTTCGGCCGATGCGGACGCGCAGATCGCCGCGCGTATCCGCGGCATCTTCGCCGAGATCGGCAGCCTCAACGGGATCGACGTGCGCGTGGCGTCCGGCGTCGTCACGCTCAGCGGGCAGGTTGCGGACGAAAACGCGATCGCGCAGGCGCAGGCGATCGCCGGGCGCGTGGCCGGCGTCGTGACCGTGCAGAACCGCGTGACCCGCAATCTGGCCGTGGACAGCAATCTCGACCCGGCGCTGAGCGGCGCGCGCGGCAAGTTCGCCGGGCTGGTCGCAGCGCTGCCGCTGATCGGCGTGTCGATCGCGGTGGCGGTGCTGATCGGGATGCTCGGTTACGCGATCGCTGCCCGCAAGAACCTGTGGCACCGCGTCGCGCCCAATCCGTTCCTGGCCGAACTGCTTGCCAGCGCGATCCGCTTCACGTTCGTGGTCGCGGGGATCGTGCTGGCGCTCGACATCGTGGGAGCCACGGCGCTGCTTGGCGCGGTGCTGGGCGGCGCGGGGGTGTTCGGCATCGCGGTGGGCTTTGCCGTCAAGGACACCATCGATAACTACATTTCGTCGCTGATGCTCTCGATCCGCCAGCCTTTCCGCGCCAACGACCATGTGAAGATCGATTCGTGGGAAGGCCGCGTGGTGCGCCTGACCAGCCGCGCCACCGTGCTGATGACGCTGGATGGCAACCACCTGCGCATTCCCAACAGCACCGTGTTCAAGGCGGTGATCGTCAATTTCACTACAAACCCGACGCGGCGCTTTGCGTTCGAGGTGGGCATCGATCCGGCCGCCGATCCGGCGACGGCCCGCGCGGTGGCGCTGGAGGCGATGCGCGGGCAGGATTTCGTGCTGCCGGCGCCGGAGCCGTCAACCGAAGTGGTCAGCATCGACGGAGCGACGCAGGTGCTGCGCTTCACCGGCTGGGTGGACCAGACGCAGACCGGTTTCGGCAAGGCGCGGACGCTGGTGATCGAGGCGGTGCGGCGCGCGCTGCGCGAGCAGGGCTTCGCGCTGCCGGACACGGTCTATCACGTGCGCATGGAGCAGGATGCCGGCGAAGCGGCGCCAAAGGCCGAGGCGCCGCCGGTCCAGGCCGCCGGCGCCGAGAGCGTGGCGCCCGAGCATCATATCGCAACGATGGTCGATCGCGAGCGCGCGGGCAATGCGCAGGGCCGCGATCTGCTTGACGCCAGCCGCCCCACCGAGTGAGGCGGCCGGTCGGTCCGCAAAGGGTCAGTCGACCTTGGCGGTCTTGGCAGCCTTGGCGCGTTCGATCGCCTCGATCGTGATGCGCTTGGCGTCGTCGGCGCCGCCCCAGGTGCCGATGCGCACCCACTTCTTCTTTTCCAGATCCTTGTAGTGGGTGAAGAAGTGCTCGATCTGCTCCATGACGATGCCGGGCAGGTCGTCCTTCTCGGCGACGTCGGAGTAGTAGGGGAAGGTCTTGTCGTCGGGCACGCAGACCAGCTTCTCGTCGCCGCCGGCTTCGTCTTCCAGGTTCAGCACCGCGATGGGACGGGCGCGCACGACGCAGCCGGGGATGAAGGGCGAACGCGAGATCACCAGCGCGTCCAGCGGATCGCCATCGGGCGAAAGCGTGTGCGGCACGAAGCCGTAGTTTGCCGGATAGCGCATCGGCGTGTGCAGGATGCGATCGACGAACAGCGCGCCCGAAGCCTTGTCGAATTCGTACTTCACGGGTTCGCCGCCGGTGGGCACTTCGATGATGACGTTGAGAGTCTCGGGCGGGTTGTCGCCAGTCGGAATCAGGTCGATGCGCATGGTTTGCCTATGGTTTGGCCCCGAAACGGCGGCCGGTTCGAACACGATGGAGCCGCCTCTAGCGTCGCGCGTTGTGCGCCGCAACAATACTTATCGCCAGGAAATCGATCGGATCGGCTGGCTCAATGGCCGCCGCCCAGCGCGTTGATGGTGAAAGCGATCACCCCGATGTTGAACACGAACGCGGCGAACGAATGCAGCGTGACGATGCGCCGGATCGCCTGGCTGGTGATCGCGGTGTCCGATGTCTGGAACGTCATGCCCAGGGTAAAGGCGAAATAGGCGAAATCGAAGTAGTCCGGCGTGTCCGTGCCTGGAAAATCGAGGCCTCCGGTGTCCTTCCCGTCATCGCCGCCGCGCACGTAGTAGAGGTGCGCGTAGTGCAGCGCATAGACCATGTTGGCGAAGAGCCAGGTGAGCACGAGCGTGCCGACCAGCTTGACCAGCCCTATGTGGTTGCCCGCGCTGGCGCTGGGCAGTTCGGCGGCGATCGCCGCCATCACCACCAGCGTGAGCACCGTGGTGATGGCCAGCACCACCACCCTGTTGGCGTCGTTTTCCTCCGAATGGCGGCGCATTGCGGCGGCATCGCATTCGCGCAGCAGCGGCCACAGCGAGACGAGGAAGGCGGTGGCGCCGAAATCGAAGCCCATCGCCAGCGAATCGGCCATGCCGTGCCCGCCGAACAGATTGCGCCAGCCGGCGAAGCCCGCAATGCTCAGGATCAGGAACAGGACGAAGCGCGCCGGAGCGAACCGCTGGCCGAGCGCCCACCGTGTTCCCGTTCCCGAAACCATGGTGCTAGCGCGTCGTCCGCTTGGGCGAGAGCAGGATGTCCAGCCCGGTGGGCGCGGTGCCCGGCGCGGCGCGTTCCAGCCAGGGCCAGCGCAGCCCGTCATGGTAATCGATCGACACCGTGGTGACGCGGTCGTCGCGCCGGATCGTCAGGTCCAGCGGCTTGGCGCCGCCGGCGGCGTCGGTCTTGGCGGCGGTGATCGCCTGCTTCAGCGTATCCTGATCGTAGGTCAGGCCATTGACCGCGACGATCTGCACGCCGCTTACCACGCCGGCCTTGAACGCGGCGCTATCCCAGCGGCAGGAGGTGACCTTGCCGTCCTTGTCGATCGTCACGCCGATCGAATGGTAGAGCGAAAGCGCCTTGCTGTCCGCCGCGCGGGCCTTGTCGAACGGGTTCGGTTCGGCCTTCCACACCAGCTTGTAGCCGCCGCGCTCGATCCCGCCGAGCGGTGCGGGCTGGCCCGGCGTCTGGATGCGGGTCTTGAGGAAGCTGGCCCAGTCATAGGGGAACACGCCGTTCAGCGTGGAAACCACGTCCTCGAACTCGTAGGGCACCACGCCCCAGTCGCCATCGCGGATGCCGAAGAAGGCCTTGGCGAAATCGTCCAGCCCCTTCTTGCCGGCGGTGCCCTGCCGGATGATCTGGTCCGCTTCCAGCCAGACCAGCGCGCCTTCGGTGTAGTACTCCTCGTTGCGGGCAAGGGAACTGAACGGCTTGGGCTTGCGCGCGGCGAAGACGGGATCGTGCGTGGTGTCCTCCACCGAACGCCATTCGCGGCCCGGATACTGGGTGAACAGGCCGGCGTTGTTGGCCAGCATGCCCAGCACGGTATCCTTGGTCTGCACGCCCGACCGCGCGGCCAGCACATAGCCCCAGAACTGGTCCTGCCCTTCATAGACCCACAGCAGGTTGTCCTGCATCGGCTGGCGGTAATCGGGCGTCCACAGCTTGGCCGGGCGGCGGAACTTGCCGTCCCAGCTGTGCGAGAATTCGTGCGGGATGACGTTGCGGTCCCAGTCGTTCGCGGCCCAGTCGATCCAGGTGCGCGGCTCGTACTGGTTTTCGCTCGACCGGTGGTGCTCCAGCCCGATCCCGCCCATGCGGTCGGTCAGCGCCAGCAGCAGGTCGTAGTGGTCGAAATGCTTCGCGCCGTAGAGCGCCAGCCCTTCGTCCACCAGCGCGCGGTAGGTGGCGAGGTTTTCGGGCTTTATCGCCAGCAGCTCGGGCTTGTCGGCAATGGCATCGAGCCAGACCGAATTGCCGAGGAAGAAGCGCTGGGCGTGAAGGCCGGCGAAGATCGGGGAATCGACCAGCGTCTCGTAATCGGTGACGTCCCAGCTCACGCGGTTGCCGGTCTGCTTCTTGCCATCAAGCGCGGTGAACACCGTCCAGCCATCGGGCACAGCCACCGTAGGCTGCACCCGGATCTGGCGGACATAGTGTCCGGCGGGATAGAGCGACATCTTCTCCCACTGCAGGTTCAGCATTTCGCGCGTCATGGTCACGCGGCCTTCGGAATCGCGCAGGGGCGAGGTGTGGACCATCCGCGCCTCGATCGCGGGCGTGCCGGCCGGCACGTCGACATGGAAGGCATAGACCTCGACCGGATCGCGCGTCCACGTCAGCACCTTGCCGCCGGCGGTGAAGCGCACGTCGGCGAGTTCGGACAGCGGCCCGCGCGGGCCGTGGTTGCCGGGCAGCCATTGCGGATAGAGCAGCGTCAGCCGCGTCGCGCCGGGGGGAACAGGGATCGTCTCGGTCACGCGGTAGGCTCCGCGCGTCACGTCGGTGGCGTCGATGTCGAGCCGGATCGTGCCGGGAAAAGGCTTGTCCTCGGGATCGGGCACCTGGCGCACGATGGGCACCGCCATCGGCTTCGTGTTGGTGGCCGGCTGGACCTGGGCATGGGCCGGAAGGGCGGAAGCGGTGACGAGAAGCGCGGCGAGAAGGGCCGGGGCCTTGAAGGAATTTGCCATGGCGCCTTCATGGCGCGAACCGGTTCCGTCCGCAACCATTGCCGAGCGCCCTTTTCGTGGGACCACAATGCGGCTAATCGCGCGGGCCATGAGCCAGATTCAGACGCCCCAGGCCATTCGCGGCACGCAGGACATTTTCGGTGCCGACGCCGAAGCCTTCGCCTTCGTGGTCGAGACCTTCGAACGCGTGCGCAAGCTGTACCGCTTCCGCCGCGCGGAAATGCCGGTGTTCGAAAAGACCGCCGTGTTCAGCCGCTCGCTGGGCGAGACGACCGATGTCGTGTCCAAGGAAATGTACAGTTTCGAGGATCGCGGCGGGGAATCGCTGACGCTGCGCCCGGAATTCACCGCCGGCCTTGCCCGCGCCTACCTGACCAACGGCTGGCAGCAATATGCCCCGGTCAAGGTGGCGACGCACGGGCCGCTGTTCCGCTACGAACGGCCGCAGAAGGGCCGCTACCGCCAGTTCCACCAGCTCGACGCCGAAGTGATCGGCGCGGCCGAGCCGCAGGCGGACGTGGAACTGCTGGTGATGGCGGACCAGCTGCTGAAGGAACTGGGCATCGCCGACGGCGTGACGCTGCAGCTCAACACGCTGGGCGATGCGGAAAGCCGCGAGGCGTGGCGCGCCGCGCTGATCGAATACTTCCGCGCCGTGAAGGGCGAACTGAGCGAGGATTCGCAGGAGCGGC
>NZ_DDFB01000128.1:0-2594 GCF_002336885.1 Novosphingobium sp. UBA1939
GCGGCGCGCTGATCGGCTGCTCGGCCGGCTTCGTCAACGTGCCGCGCATCAAGGGCAGCCACACCGCGATGAAGAGCGGGATGCTCGCGGCCGAGGCGGCGGCCGCCGCGATCGCGGCCGGGCGCGAGAAGGACGCGATGGCCGAATATGACGCGGCCGTGCGCGAAAGCTGGATCGCCACCGAACTGAAGAAGGTGCAGAACGCCCAGCCGCTCATCGCCAAGTTCGGCGGCGAACTCGGCACCGTGCTGGCCGGCACGGACATGTGGCTGCGCACGATTGCCGGTTTCGGCCTGTGGAAACCGCTCAAGCACCACAAGGATGCCGAAGCGACGCAGCGCGCCGACCTGTTCAAGCCGATCGCCTATCCCAAGCCCGATGGCGTGATCAGCTTCGACCGCCTGACATCGGTTTCGTTCTCCTACACCAACCACGAGGAGGATCAGCCGTGCCACCTCGTGCTCAAGGACCCGACGGTGCCGACGCGGATCAATCTGCCGCTCTACGCCGGGCCGGAGCAGCGCTATTGCCCGGCGGGGGTCTATGAGTTCGTCGGCGTGGAGGAAGGCGAACCGCGCCTGCAGATCAACGCGCAGAACTGCGTCCACTGCAAAACCTGCGACATCAAGGACGTGACCCAGAACATTGACTGGGTGACGCCCGAAGGTGGCGGCGGGCCGAACTACCCGAACATGTGATCGCTTGGGCGATACCGTGGAAAAAGGCGAGGCGTCGGGGTTGCTCCGGCGCTTCGCCCGTTTCAGGGAAGGGAGGATGAATCCCGCCCCCGCCTTTCGCGAAACCGCCTACGCCAAGCTCAACCTCGCGCTCCACGTGCGGCGGCGGCGGGTTGATGGTTATCACGAACTGGAGACGCTGTTCGCCTTCGTGGACGCGGGCGACGAACTGACCGCCGAACCGGCTGACACTTTCTCGCTCACGATCACCGGTCCGTTCGCCGATGGGCTGTCAAACGGCGATGACAACCTCGTCCTGCGCGCCGCACGGATGCTTGCCGACCGCAACGGCATCCGGGGCGGCGCGGCATTCACGCTGGAAAAGCGCTTGCCCATCGCCGCCGGGATCGGCGGTGGATCGGCGGACGCGGCGGCAGCCCTGCGCCTGCTCTCGCGTATGTGGGGGCTGGGGCCAGACCATGTGCGCCCTTCCGATGTAGCGGCAGACCTCGGCGCCGATGTGCCCGCCTGCGTCGCCTCGCAAACCGTGCATGGCGAAGGCGTGGGGGAGAAGCTGACGCCCATCGACGGCAGCGCGCTGGAAGGATTGCCCGTGCTTCTGGTCAATCCGCGCGTTGCCTGCCCCACCGGCCCGGTCTTTTTCGCGTGGGACGGCATCGACCGGGGCGCGCTGGACGTCGCCAACTGGGCTGATGCGCGCAACGATCTGGAAATGCCGGCCGTGGCGTTGCACCCGCAGATTGCCGACGTGCTGGCCGCGCTTCAGGCAACCGGCCCGCGTCTTGCCCGCATGTCCGGCTCGGGCGCGACCTGCTTTGCGCTGTTCGAAACCAGCACTGCGCGCGATGCGGCCGCGCGATCGATTGCAGCCAGCCAGACCGGTTGGTGGACTTTGGCGGGAGCCTTGCGATGACCGACGCCTTCCGTCTGCTGGGCACGCCGCGTTTCGGCGGGATCATGGTGGTGTCGGACCACGCCTCCAACCGCGTGCCCGATGACATCGACCTTGGCATCGATCCCGCGCTGCTCGACCAGCACATCGCGGTGGACATCGGCGTCGCCGGGATTGCCGAACGCATGGCGGAGCGGCCGGGCATCGCCGCGTTCCTTGGCAACGTCAGCCGGCTGGTGTGCGATTTCAACCGCGAGGAGCACGCGCCCGCCGTCATTCCGATCGCCAGCGACGGGCACGCCATTCCGGGCAACGCGCTGGATCACGCGGGGCACGAGGCGCGGCTGGCGCGGTTCTTCCGGCCCTATCACGCGGCGCTGGCCGATACGCTGGATGCCGCGCCCGCCGCGTTGATCCTGTCGCTGCACAGCTTCACGCCACGGCTGGCAACCAGCGACGAACCGCGACCATGGCATATCGGCGTACTCTACAACGAGGATGATCGCGCCGCGCGCATCGCGATTCCTCTGCTGGAGGCCGAAGGGCTGATCGTGGGCGATCAGGAGCCCTATTCCGGCCGCCTGCTCAATGCCACGATGAACCGCCACGCCGAAGCGGAAGGCCGGCCCTATCTGGGCGTGGAAGTGCGGCAGGATCAGGTTGGCACGGCGGAAGGGCAGGCGCGCTGGGCCGATCTGCTGGCGCGTGTCGCCAATCAGGTTGCGCTTGAAATCAGCTAGGGATTCCGGGCCTCGCCGCGCCGGGCGGCCTTGAAAATTATCCTTCGACTGGCCCTCTCGCGTGGAGTAGGGGGCGGGTTTGAGCCTGTGATTTTCGAGTCAGTTGCCGGAGTTCCTACCCATGCCAGCCTATCGTTCGCGCACGTCCACCCATGGTCGCAACATGGCGGGGGCCCGGGGGCTGTGGCGCGCGACGGGCATGAAGGACAGCGATTTCGGCAAGCCGATCATCGCGGTGGTGAACAGCTTCACCCAGTTCGTGCC
>NZ_DDFB01000008.1:0-11782 GCF_002336885.1 Novosphingobium sp. UBA1939
CGTGGCCTAAAAACACCGCTTACGAAGCTATCAGCTAGTTCCGATAATGGAATTGGATCGCGGCTATCGAATACCACCTCACAAAGGTCTTCCGGTGCCCCATCCTTGATCTTCACGCCTGCCCTCCAAATGGCTGCCCCCACGATGGACCGGAACTCTTTATATGAAAAGGGCAGCTCATAGGTGTGTTGAGCGATACCGTGCCATAAGCGGACGGCGGCTTGGCAACATCACGCGGGAACATTTCATACACGTAGCCGCATCCCTGCTGACACCCTTCAAGGCGTAGAGATCATCGGCGCGGCCGGTGGGAAGGGGTTCGTCCAGAAGCGCGTAGAGGAGTCGGAGCTGTGAGGCCCTCATGTCCACTTCGCCTACGGCTTCCCCACCTAGCTTTATCCGGCGGCGGCGCTGCTCGCCCGTGTAGGACTCATAGGCCTTGCCCATGCCTTTAGTTCGGAGCGAGTAAAATCGGCCTCCCCGGTTCCAAGCGTAGCCCGGCTCGTCACCGTTATTGAAGATGCGCCGAAGGCCGATGAAATCGGCACCAGTCACCCCGATCCCCGCCAGAAAATCGTTGTGGGCCTGAAGGTCGCCAAGGATCGGCTGGAGCTGGGGCAGGCTCATGTCCACAGGGAGGTTTTCTCCCTTCCGCATAACGCCCTCGCGGCGCTCTTTGGTGGCCCGAAGTTCCACGAGCGGCCCAACACGACCCAGCGGAACGGCCGCGCTCTGCAACGGCTCTGGAGGACTCCAATGGTCCTTCCAGGCGTCCAGGGAAATTCCCGCCGCCTTCACCTCCTCCAGCGCCTTCGCAGTCAGCTTGAAGCGGGCTTGATAACCGCCGCTCTGGACGACTGGCCCTTTGGCCCCGGTCGCGACGTTGGTGAAGCTAACGAGCCGCTGACGGCCAGGGGCGAAGGCAAGGAAGCCCGCGGTAACCATCGCGTCCTTCATCGGCTGGAAGACGTCGTAGCCAAACCCGAGGACCCGGCTTGGGAAATCCTTAGGGGACGTGCCGTGATACCCAACGACCCCACGGGCCTCCAGCCTCAACAAGTCCGCCATGAGCGCCCGCAATGCTGTCCGGCGCTTCGTTGTCGTGGACGGTTTCAGGCGCTTGATAGGCTCGGGAAAGACCAGCTCGTCTAGGAGCCCCTCGACTATCCGCTACGCCCCGCAGACCGTCGATGAAGAAACGCTCCTGAACACGACCCTAGGGGACCTCGTGCTCCGCTATGGCCGGGAGGTTTCCTCACTGAAGCGCGGCGCGAAGGCAGAGGCCTATAAGATCACCAAGATCGCCCAATCGTCGCTGGGCGGCATCCTGTTGCATGACTTACATTCCAAGGCGATCAGCCAGTACCGCAATGCCCGGCTGCAATGCGTTGAGCCGTCGACCGTCCGTATCGAGCTATCGATCATCCGCCGGTCCCTTGATGTTGCCCGCCGAGAGTGGGGTTTCGATATCCCGAAGAATCACGCCGCAATGGTAACCCTGCCGCCCCCGAGCAAAGGACGCGATCGGCGCTTGATGCCGGGGGAACTGGAGAGGCTGGAGCGGGAGCTATCCCATCATCCCGTGGCCCTCGCGGTGGTCCGGTTTGCCGTCCATACGGCGATGAGGCGCGGCGAGATACTTCGCATCAAATGGCGGGACGTAAACCTCGCCATGCGCATGGTGTACCTCCCCCAGACCAAGAACGGCGATCCGCGGACCGTTCCGCTCCCTGACGGCGCCGTGGAGGTCCTGGAGGGCCTAGAGGCGACAGCGGAGGAGGCGTTTCCGATCGACGAGAGCGCTCTCCGGTGGGCGTGGGACCGGGCTTGCCTTGCGGCGAACATCCGTGACCTTCGCTTCCACGATCTGCGGCATGAAGGCGTCTCTAGGCTCTTTGAGATGGGGTTGAGCGCCCCAGAGGTCGCCCTGATATCCGGGCACAAGACCATCGCCATGCTGATGCGATATCTCCACCTGCGGCCGATCGAACTGGCGCGGAAACTGCAGGGCCTGAAGCTGCCGCCGTCCGCCTGAAGGTAAGCGCCCACCCGGCGCCAGACGGATTGCAAGCGCCCCACGGAAACATTGCTTGCTTCTATCTCTTACGGCATCTTGTTGAGATGGCTGGGGTAACGATAGCAGAGTTCAGACGGATCGTGGATGCCGCTATGCTTGAGAGGGGGTATCGCAAGCATAAAATTCAGGGCGCTCAGACGAAAGTTTATGCGATCGGATCGGGGGACATTATTCGCTATTTCGGCCCACATGCCATTCGTCGCTCGTGGGGGTGCGAGCTACTTGGCGTTTTTGGCATCGATCTGCCAAACCTCCGTGAGTGGCTGTTGGCCCGTGGCCATGATCGCCCGATAAGCGGATTGTGTTATTATATGACAAACGAGCGGCAATTTATGCGGCCGGTCGCAGTGGTAGATGAAACCGATCTGCCCAATTTGAAACCCTGGTTCGACGCGATCCATTCGCGTGTTCTAAGCCTGCCGTCCGATGTCCACGATCTCGCGACAGCCATGTCGGGCGCCGCTGACCATCTAAGGCTTTTACGTGAAAGCTCTCTAGATTTCTGGCCTGGGTACAACGAGTGGATTAGGCGAGATAAATATGGAAACGCGCCACGTTAACGGCGGCTTTCCACTACTTTGGGCCATTCACGCGGGATGCGATGCGGACAGGCCCCAGGCGTGCAAAAGGGCCGGAAGGTCACCCCGCCCGGCCCGTTGCTGTCTTGAAGCGCTCCGGCGACCCTATGCGACGGCGAGAAGGGCCTCTAGGTCCCGCCGGGAGACCGCAACCGACTGCGGCCGGTTCTGGTCGTCACGCTGAAGAAGGACGAACATCCCATCGCCCATATAGTGGGCCGTGCCGTCCTCCAACGCGATCGCCGGTGCCGCCGGCTCGATTGCCGATGCCGCAGTGATCTTCCCAAACTTCATCAGAACCCCCCCGGTGTACACGAGCCCGCCGCGGGCCGTTGCGGCGCTTGTGACACAGCGCCCAGATAGGTACAAGATGATAGTCCAAACTTTAGAGGGGTGGCGTTAAATAGCTTTGAAAATTGGCCATTTTTCATAGGTTCGGCCGATCCCTGTAGCCGGCACCATTTCCCTTCAGCTTGCGCGCGGCGACGGCGGCGTCACGGTGCGCGCGGCATCGACCAGCAGCTCGGCGCCATTGACCAGCAGCGCCTCGTCCGAGGCGAGATAGAGCGCGGCATAGGCGAATTGGCGCGGATCGCCCGCGCCCGGGCTTGCGGGCGGCAAGCCCATAGTCTGCCGCGCATTCCATACCATCGGGGTGTCGATCGTCCCCGGATGGATCGAGTTGCAGCGGATGCCATAGCCCTGATTCTGGCAATGCACCGCGATCGATTTGGTCAGCGAGCGCACCGCGCCTTTCGACGCGCAATAAGCCGCGGCATAAGCCTCGCCGCTATGCGAGCCGACCGAGGCGATATTGACGATCGACCCGCCGCCGCTTGCCTTCATCGCACGCACCGCCATCTGGCAACCGAGGAACACGCCATCGGCATTGACCGCCTGAATCCGCCGCCAGTCGGCGAAATCGGCATCCTCGATCGAGCCGGGGATCAGGACGCCGGCATTGTTGACCAGCACGTCGATCCGCCCGAACCGCTCGAGCGCCGCGCGGCCGACCGCATCCCATTGCTCGGGCGAGGAGACGTCATGACGCACGAACAACCCCGGCCGCGCGAGCCCGGCCGCGACAGCCTCGCCTGCCTCCGTCGCGACATCGGTGAGCACGACATGCGCGCCTTCTTCCGCGAACAAGGTGGCGATCGCCGCGCCGAGCCCCATCGCCGCGCCAGTGACGATCGCGACCTTTCCCTCGAGCCGCCCGCCGGTCATGCGTCGCCCGCCTCGCCGCGGAATGCCGCGACCAGCCGATAATAATCGTCGTCCGGCCACGGCACGCTATGCGTTTGCGCCGGCCAGTCGGCGTGGCGCGTCGTGGCCGGCATCACGGTCGAGAAATCGGCAAGACCGCGGCGGTGCAGGATCTTCCACACCCCGTCGCGGCATTCGCACAGATCGATGTAGCGCCCCTCGAAAAAGGCATCTTCCTCGCCCTCGCCGTCCGCCGCTTTGCGGCGATGATGCGCGAGATAATAACTCTCCGCCAGCGCACGATCGCCGCGCACCTCGACCGACACGTTCGAGATATGATGCGCGGCGTGGAGGCAGCGCGCGATGATCGGCAGCGCATAATCGATGAAGCCGTCCGACGGGCCGTTATAGCCGCCGTGCGCGGTGGTCGCCTCGGGCCAATAGCATTGCCGCATCGCCGCGATATCCTTGCGATCATTGGCGCGCGCGCCGGCGTGGATCAGCGCGGTCACCGCCAGCGTCGCCTCGATCCGGTGGAGACGCTCCGCAAGGTCGGTGAGCGGCATTATTGCCCCTCGTCGCGGCTGATCGCGAAGGCGGTGGCCTTGGTCAGCCCGTTGGAGATCGTCGCGATCGCGCGCCGCGCGCCGGGCACCTGCCGCTCGCCGCCGCGATCGGTGACCTGGATCACCGCCTCGGCAAGCTGGGTCATGCCGTGAAGCCGCCCCTCGCCCAGCGCGCCGCCGCCGGTATTGACCGGCAGCTTGCCGCCAAGGCTACCGTGCCCGTCGCGCAGGAACGCCAGCCCCTCGCCGCGCGGCACGATGCCCAGCCCTTCGAGCCACAGATAAACGAACGGCGCGAACCCGTCGTACAATTGCGCAGTATCGAAATCGTGCGGCGCCATGCCGGTCGCTTCCCACAAGCGCGTCGCGACCTGTTCGCATCCGATCCAGATATCGTCGAGCGTCATCGGCACGCCGGTCGGCGGCGAATGGGTGCCGGCGGAAAAGCCGGTCAGCAATGCCGGCTTCTGCTTCAGATCGCGTGCGCGCTCGGTCGAGGTCAGCAGCAGCGCGACGCAACCGTCGACGGGGATGTCGCAATCGAGGATCGACATCGGATCGGCGATCATCCGCGCGTTGCGATAATCATCCGCGACGAGCGGCTTGCCGCGCCAGAAGCCATGCGGATTGCGGCAGGTATTGGCCCGATTGTCGACGATGTAGCGCGTGAAATCGTCGCGCGAATAGCCGAACATCTCGAAATAGCGTTTGACCACGCTCGCCGCCCAGGACGGCGGCCCGCTGAAACCGAACGGCGCGAGCCATTGCTCGGGGCCGACCGCAAAGCGGTTCTCGTAGTTGATATAGCTGCCCGGCGGCACATGCAGCGCGCGATAGACGATGACATGGCTGCATACCCCGCTGGCGATCGCCATCGCGGCTTCCATGAAGGCCTGGGTGACCATGCCGTTGGTTGACCCGGTCCAGCGCGTATGGGTGTGGATACCGAGCCGCTCGCCGAGCGCCCAGGGGGTGACGACATCGACCCCCTCGACCGTCCCCTTCGCCCCGCCGTAGCGCGGCATCGACGGCGAGGTGGTCAGCCCGTCGAGCACACGGCGATCGACGCCCGCATCGCCGAGCGCCGCGTCCACCGCCTCCACCGCCAGGCTGGCGAGCGACCGTTCGGAACGCCGCGTCAGCGGGCTATAGCCGACCCCGGCGACCGCGATCTTGTCCCTGAACGCCCACATCATGCCTGCTCCCGCACCGGGCGGAATTGCGGCAAGGCGCAATCCCCGGTCACCGTTTCGAACGTCACCTCCAGCGGCAGGCCAAGCTGCAAGTCTTCCTCGCGCGCGCCGACGATATTGGTCGAGAGCAACAGATGTGGCTGCTCCGCCAGTTCGACGATCGCGACGATCAGCGGCAGCATATCGCGAAACCCCGGCGCCGGCGCCTCACGCAGCACGCACCAGGTGAACAGCGTCGCCTTCCCCGATACGGTTTCATAGCCGAGATCTTCGCTGCCGCAGGCGGGACAGGCCAGCCCCGGCGCGTGGTTCCAATGGCCGCATGCGCGGCAGCGCTGGATATCGAGTCGCCCGGCCTTTGCGGCCTCCCAGAATGGCGCGCTCACTTCGTCGCCGAGCGGCAACGGTCGCAGCACGGCTTCGCTCTCCGCGGTCACGCTCAACCTCTCTTTCTGGCACCGATATATCACACCAGTGCAATTTTCACCGACTTGTGTGCCTGTATTCGTCGCCCGTTGCAAGCGCTTCACCGAAATTTGGCGAATGTCGTTGACGGGTCTGGCGCAAGGTCATATTTTTCACTCAAATGCAAAATTGAGAGGATGAGGCCTGGTCCCATGCAAGCTGCTGCTGCCGCCCCAATTCGCCCAGTCCATGTGCCGCCCGAACTGGTCGGCGGGTTCAACCTGATGGACGACCCGTCGATGATGCCGCAACCGCTCGGCGATCCGCACACCGCGATCGCGCGGCTGCTCGACGGGCCGCCGATCTTCTATTCGCTCAACATGACGCGCAACGGCGAGGGCGCGTGGATCGTGGTGCGTGCCGAGGATCAGCGCCGCGTGCTGCAGGACGGGGTGACCTTTTCCAGCAACCGCAACATCTTCTCCTCTGCGCTCGGCGAGACCTGGCCGCTGATCCCGCTCGAGATCGACCCGCCGGAACATGGCAAGTGGCGCTCACTGCTCAACCCC
Source organism: Novosphingobium sp. UBA1939 (assembly GCF_002336885.1). NCBI lineage: Bacteria > Pseudomonadati > Pseudomonadota > Alphaproteobacteria > Sphingomonadales > Sphingomonadaceae > Novosphingobium > Novosphingobium sp. UBA1939. The sequence continues at coordinate 6,595 of NZ_DDFB01000008.1, forward strand.
TTGCTCTCGCCCCGCCGTGTGGTGAACCTCGAACCAATCGTCCGCCAGCGCGCGATCGAACTGATCGAAGGGATCAAGGCCAAGGGCAATAGCTGCGAGGCGATGCACAATTTCGCCTTCCCCTTCGCGGTCAGCATCTTCCTGCAGTTTCTCGGCATCGGGCATGAGCGGCTGCACGAATTCGTCGGCTGGGCGAACGATCTGCTCCACGGCACGCCGGCGCAGCGCACCGCGGCGGCCAAGATCGTCGTCGCCTTCCTCGACGATCTCCAAGCGCTGCGCCGCCGCGAGCCGGCCGACGATTTCATGACCTTCGTCACGCAGGCCGAGATCGACGGGCGGCGGATGACCCCGGAGGAGGTCAAGGCGATGAGCGTGCTGTTGTTCGTCGCCGGGCTCGACACGGTGGCGGCGGCGATCGGCTTCGATCTGCTATATCTCGCGCAGCATCGCGCCGAGCAGGAAATGCTGCGCGCCGAGCCGGGCCGCATCCTGCTCGCCGCGGAGGAAATGCTGCGCGCCTTCCCCACCGTCACCCCGATCCGCCGCGCGACGCGCGATGTCGACGTGGCCGGGGCGCTGATCAAGGCCGGCGACCTGATCGCCTGCCCCTCGATGACCGCGAACCGCGATCCGGCCGAATTCGCCAACCCGGAGAAGATCGACTTCGCGCGCGAGGACAATCGTCACGTCGCCTTCGCTTACGGCCCACACCGTTGCCTCGGCTCGCATCTGGCGCGGCGCGAAGTGGTGATCGGGCTGGAGGAATGGCTCGCGCGGATTCCCACCTTCCGCTTCAAGGAGGGGCATTTGCCGACCGTCTATGGCGGGTTCGTTTTCGGGGTCGAGGATCTGATGCTGGCGTGGGACTGACGCCGGGCGGAATAGGAAGGGAAAAGAGCGATGCGCGTGATCGTGGATGGCGCCAAATGCCAGGGCAATGCCCGTTGCTGGGCACAAGACCCGGAAATGTTCGACCTTAACGACGAGGGCTATCTGCCGACGCAGGTGATCGACGTGCCCGACGAACCCGACAAGCAGCTCAAGGCGCGGCGCGGGGTGCGCGCCTGCCCGGAGCGGGCGCTGACGCTCGAAGAATAAGCGACGGCGCAAGATCTCCTCAGACTGCCGGCGGGAGCGCGCTCCCGCCGGTTTTTTTGTGCCCCGTCTCTCAGGCCTTGAGCCGGGGTGACGGTGGTGATGGACAACAAAGAAAAGGGGCGGAGCCGCAGCCCCGCCCCCTCCGATGTTCGCCCCTCAGGGTGCGCGTCAGAACTTGAAGCGCACGCCCGCGGTGAAGGCGCGGCCGACGAAATCGTAGATCGCGATATCGGTCGGCAGATTGACGCCCGGGACCGTGCCCGGGATCAGCGGCGGATCCTTGTCGAACAGATTGTTGATCGTCAGGAACGGCTCGAATTGTTTGCCGGCGCCGACATCGACCTTCGCCCGTAGCGTGAGATCGGTGTAGAAAACCGCAGGGACATGATCGTTGACGAAGGCGACGCGGGCGCCGTTGGGCAGCGCGCCGGGGATATCGAGCCGCATCGATCCGATCATCTGCTCGGAGATCGTGATGCCGAAACGATCGGTGCTGTAATCCGCGGTGAGTGAGCCGCGCCAACGCGGATAGCCCGCCGGGTTGGACCCAACCACATTGACCCCGGCATAATGCAGCGTCGGCGCGCCGGCATATTGCTGCGTATCGAACTTATCGAGATAATTGGCGTAGAGCCGCAGCGACAGTGCGCCGTCAGTCCCCACCCGCGTGCGATAGCTGGCGTCGAAGTCGATCCCGGCCGTCTTGAGGAAGGCGATGTTGGCCGGCGCAATCCGCACGAGCGTCGGGAAGGCGGTCGGCGAACTGCGCGTGATCAGCGCGCATTCCGGCCCGGTGCCACCGCTGTTGGTGCAATTGTCGATGATCTGCTGCGCCGAAAGCTGGTCGATCAGCGACTCGATCTTGATCGAATAATAGTCGATCGACATGCTGAAGCCCGGCAGGAAGCTGGGCGTCAGCACCGTGCCGACCGTCAACGTCTTGGCCCGTTCAGGCTTCAGATTGAGGTTGCCCGAGGTAACCGACGAGACGTTCTGGTTGATCCCCGATCCGATCGTGCCGGCGGCATTCTTCTTGTCGTCGACGATGCCGATGCCTGACTGCGCGCCGCTGTACAATTCGAACAGATTGGGCGCGCGGATGTCACGCGAATAAGTCGCGCGGAACAGGATGTCGTGCACCGGCTTCCAGGTGCCCCCGGCCTTCCACGTCGTGACGGTGCCCGACGTCGAATAATCGGTAACGCGCACCGCGCCGTTGAGGCTCAACTCCTGGAAGAACGGCGTATCCTTGAGCAGCGGCACCGCCAGTTCGGCGAAGCCTTCCTTCACATTGTAACTGCCCCGCGCCTGACCGACGTTGGTCAGCCAGAAAGCCAAAGTGCTGGCGGGAACGCCGCGCAGGCCGGCAAAATAAGCGGCGCGCTTGGCCGCGCTATCCAGATTGGCCGGATCGGCATTGCTGGTGAGGTTGAGCGACTGATTGCGCCATTCGACACCGGCAGCGAGATCGACCGGCCCGGCCGGCAGGTTGAACAGGCTGCCCGAAATGCTCGCGGTAACGGAGTCCTGCCTGATCGTCGCATCATAGCGCGAGGTGCCGGTGGCATAGGCATAGCCCGCCGGGGTCGCCTTGGCCGGATTGCCGGCAAGCAGATTGAGCGGCTGGCAGCCGGTATATAGCGCCGCGACCGTCGGATCGGTCAGCACGCGGCACGTCGGCGTGCCGTTGACCAGCACGACGTCGGTCGCGGCGTAGAGCCGCTGGTTGTCGTACAGGCCCGAGGTGGCCATGTGGTGGACAGATTCGCCGTGGCTGTAGTTCAACGTCCATTTGAACCGGCCGGCATTGCCGTCGAGCCCGGCGGTGGCCATCCAATAATCGGTCCGCTCGCGCGCCACCGGCTGCGGCTGGCCGGCATCATATTGGCCAACGGTGAGATAATCGTTCGCCCCGGTCAGCGTCGCCTGCATCGCGGGCGTCAGATACGGATTGCCGCTGTAGAGATTGACCGCCTGGCTCGGCGGAACGAGCGCGTTGGTCTGCGTCGGATAGACATAGTCGCTGCGGCTGAACAGCCCCTGGACATAGGCATTGATCCCGTCGGTCACGTCATAGGACAGGCGACCGAAGGCATTGTAGGTCTTTCCCGGGATGATCGCGGCATTCTGCTGCGTGATGCCATAGCCGTCCCCGCCCGACTGGAAGCCGGCGGTGCCGACCGGGGTGCCGAGGTTGAATGGACGCGTCGTACCGTCGGGATTGACCACCTGCCCGATCAGCGGATTGCCCGCGACGCTCGATCCGGTGATGCGGGCGTTGCCGGTCAGCGCCGAAATGCGCACATCGGTACCGATCGTATAGGGATTGGCCGCGGTGCCGGGGGTGCCCCCGCCGACCACCGAGCCGACGTAATTATAGCCCTTGTTCGAGAAGTCGCGATCGGCGCGCTTCATACCGTCATTGTTGGTATATTCGGCGCTCAGCAGGATGTGCCCGCGGTCGCCGGCGAAATTGGCGCCGCCCGCGAGACCGATACGCTGGTTGCCGGCATAGCCGCGCTGCGCGACGCCCGCCTGCGCCACCCCGGTCAGTCCGGTGAACTTCTTGTCGAGCACGAAATTGACGACACCGGCGACCGCATCCGACCCCCAGGCGGCCGAGGCGCCGCCGGTCACCACGTCGACGCGCTGCATCAGCAGCTGCGGCAGGACATTGGTGTCGATCGTGCCGACATATTCGGTCGGCGAGACACGCAGCCCGTCGAACAGGATCAACGTGCGCAACGGGCCCTTCGGGTTGTTGCCGGTGGTGCCGAGCCCGCGCAGGTTGAGGATGTTGCCGTGGATCGGCAGGTTCGAGAAGTTCGACGCCGCCTTGCTCGGGCTGAGCGAATTGGCGAATTGCGGCAGCTTGTTGAGCGCGTCGGACACACCCGACGGGGTCGATTTGAGCAGATCGTCGGTGGTGGCGACCGTCACCGGGGTCGGCGCGGTATAGCCATCGCGGACGATGCGCGTGCCGGTGACGATGACATCGCCCGACGTGCTGGTCGACGCCTGCGCCGTCTGGGTCTGATCCTGCGTCTGGGCTTGCGCCTGATCCGCCGTGGCGTCCGCTGCTGTCACGGCTGGGGTCGCTGCCGGTGCCGGCGCTGTGGCCGGCGGCGCGGTTTCGGCGAGGGCAGGCACGGCGAGCGTCAGCGCGCTGCTCGTCATGAGCGTGGCAATGGCACGAACCTTCATCTCAGCACCCCTCCATCATTGCGCCGCGGTTATTATTGGTCGGCGCTAAAGTAGACTCGAATGCAAAATTGGTAGGACTGCGAATCTTGCCTGTCAATGCAGAATTAAGGCTGGATCGAAACGCCGGATTCCTGTTGCCATCGTGCATGCCATGCCGCGATCGCGGCGGGCCGGATCCCGTGCACGACCGTCATCCGATCCTCCACCAGCAGCGTCTCATGCGTGCCCGGCCGGGTCCGCGGCCAGACGCTCGGCCCCTGCCCGTTCGGGTCACCCGATCGCAGGAAATTCAGCCACATGCTGCGCCAATGCTGCGCCATTGCTGCGGTTCGCGGATCGTCTTCGCGGGCGGTGCCGAACAGATAGGGCATGTCCGCGCAATGCGGCGCTCCCGGCACGGAGGCCCGCTCCGCCGGGGGCACGAAATCGAAATGATAACTCCACGCCGGCGCACGATAAGAGGCCAAAGCCGCCATGCCGAGCGCCGCGGAGGTGAAGATAAAATCGGTCTGGACGCGGCGAATCAGCTCCGCATCGCTCAGCGGGCCGGCGGTTTCGTAGCGCGGGCGCCACGAGTCGAGATCGATCCCGAACAACCGTTTCAGCGTCGCCGCATCGAACCCCATCAACCCGAAGACGCTCGCCTCATTGCTGGTCGAGCCGGCGATGAACGGCACATGCGCCTGCTCGCCGCGTGCGAAGATCGCGGAGATCGCATCGGGCACCAGCCGCCCGTCGACGATCGCGCCGAACGCCGGCGGCCCCGGATCGGCGGCCAGCACCTGCGCGATGCTCAGGCGACGCAGCGCCGCGAGCCCGGCCGCACCGGTGTCGGCCACCCCGGCGCGGGTGGCGAAGGCCGCCCCCTCCGCCTCGGCGCGGG
>NZ_DDFB01000088.1:0-2879 GCF_002336885.1 Novosphingobium sp. UBA1939
GCATCGAGGAACCGGCGGCCTGCGCCGTACCGGCCAGGAGCAGCAGCAGCGCGGCCAGCAGCAGCCCCTGCCCCGCAGGGCGGACGAGGCTGCGCAGCCTCGCAAGGCTGGACTGGCGGGGAAGCGGATTTACGGAAAAGCGGAAAGAATCAACGTGTGTCATGGCAATTCTCCAGGTTGGTCAGGGGACGGGGACGGCGCAGCGGCATCGGCTGCGAGAGGAACCGGCGTCAGCACGGGAAACGGCGTTTCCAGCGCGTCCGCCAGCCGGTAGCCCGCGCCGTCGAAGCCGACGACGCGGGCGATGCTTTCGACGTGGCGCTTGCGGCCACGACCGGCGATGTGGATGACGACATTGACCGCCTCGGCGATCAGCGCACGCGGCGGGTTCACGGCCACTTCGAGAATCAGTTGCTCCAGCCGCAGCAGTGCGCCCAGCGCGGAACCGGCGTGGATCGTGGCAATACCACCGGGATGGCCGGTGCCCCACACCTTGATGAGATCCAGCGCCTCGCCGCCGCGCACTTCGCCGACGATCACGCGGTCGGGGCGCAGGCGCATCGTGGCGCGCACCAGCTCCTGCATCGACACCACGCCCGCGCGCGTGCGGAGCGGCACATGGTCGCGGGCTGCGCATTGCAGTTCGATGGTGTCTTCGAGCACCAGCACGCGGTCGCCAGTGGCGGCGATCTCGGCCAGCAAGGCGTTGGCGAGGGTGGTCTTGCCGGTACTGGTGCCACCGGCAATCAGGATGTTCTGCCGCTCGCGTATTGCGCGGCGCAGGAAGTCCGCTTGGCCGCCAGTCAGGATGCCGTCGCCGACGTAGCGATCCAGGCCGATGATGTTCACGGCACGCTTGCGCAGCGCGAACGCCGGCCCCGGTGCGGCCGGCGGCAAGATGCCCTCGAAGCGTTCGCCCGTCTCGGGCAGCTCGGCGGTCAGCAGCGGCTGGCCGCGATGCACTTCCGCGCCGACGTGGGCGGCGACCAGGCGGATGATGCGTTCGCCATCGGCCTCGGGCAGTTCCATACCCAGCGGCGAACGGCCCGACGACAGCCGATCGACCCACAGGGTACGGTCGGGGTTGAGCATGATTTCCACCACGTCCGGGTCTTCCAGCGCGGCGGCGATCAGCGGCCCCATGGCTGTGCGCAGCATCTGGATGCGGCGATCCAGCGATGTCGCGGTCGATGACCGTGGTTCAGGCGGGGTGTGCGGAACGGCGCTCATGAGGCCCTCTCCCGCGCTTCGGCCAGCGCCGCCGCGTCATCCATCCGCATCGGATCGGGATGCAGCTCCTCCACAACATCGCGTACTAGGCTGCGGCCGCGCAGCAGGTGGCGGCCAAGCTGTTCCACGAACTGCTCGAAACGCGCCTTGCCCTGGGCGCGTGCCGCGTCCTGATGGGCTTCGGGAATCGGCGTGCTGACGGTCAGGAAGTAGCGGATGAACAGGGCCAGCGTTTCGATCTGGATGTTCTGGTCGCGCTCCAGGCGCTCGGTCTGGCGCGACAGCCGATCCAGCCGCTTGGCGATGGCCGCCTCGCGCTGGTCGCCCGCGTCCGGCGATAGCCAGGATGCCAGCGCTGCCGCGACGATGGACGACTTGGACACGCCTTTCTTGGCGGCGAGTTCGTCCAGGCGCTGAGCGTGCTCGGGCTGAATGAATAGATTGAGGCGGTATTGGCTCATAGGTCGATTCCGTCATTGGGGTCGAGGGACGCCAGCCGGGCCGTGCGTTGCATGGCCGGGTCGAGCTGGGCAGGAAGTGGCAGCGGCAAGTCGTCGTCGAGCAGCCCTAGGTCGGAAGCGTGTGCGTCCGGTTCGGGGTCGTAGGCGACGGCTTCGGTGAGTTCGGGCTGACGGCGTGGGCCGCCGTCGTCGGTGCCGCCCAGGCCATCCGCGGATGCTGTGGCCAGTGCAGCGGGTACGGCAGGGATCGCCAGCCCGCTCCAGTCGTCGGAGCGCAATGGCGGCGCATCGTCGTAGTGCCCGTCTGCAAGTACAGGCGGTGGCAGCACGCGGCGGCTGAAATTAGCGTCCGAGTAGTAGCGAAGCTTCTTGGCTTTGATCGGCGCGACGCTGGACACCATCACCACGGCTTCATCGGGCGGAAGCTGCATCACCTCGCCTGGAGTGAGTAGCGGCCGTGCGGTTTCCTGCCGCGACACCATCAAGTGGCCGAGCCACGGGGCCAATCTGTGGCCGGCGTAATTTCGCTGCGCGCGCAGCTCGGTGGCGGTGCCAAGGGTTTCCGAAATCCTTTTCGCCGTCCTTTCGTCATTCGTCGCAAACGTCACGCGAACGTGGCAGTTGTCGAGGATGGAATGGTTCTGCCCATACGCCTTGTCGATCTGGTTCAGGCTTTGGGCGATGAGGAAGCTGCGGATGCCGTAGCCGGCCATGAAGGCCAAGGCAGTCTCGAAAAAGTCCAGGCGCCCCAGCGCCGGAAACTCATCGAGCATCAGCAGCAGCTTGTGGCGACGCTCGATGCCATCGGAGCCATCGAGCGATTCGGTAAGGCGCCGCCCGATCTGGTTGAGGATCAGGCGGATCAGCGGCTTGGTGCGGCTGATGTCCGAAGGCGGCACCACCAGGTACAGCGATACCGGATGCGCTGCGGCGATCAAGTCGGCGATGCGCCAGTCGCAGCGCGACGTGACTTCGGCCACCGTGGGATCGCGGTACAGGCCAAGGAAGGACATGGCCGTGGAGAGCACGCCCGACCGCTCGTTGTCCGACTTGTTGAGCACTTCCCGCGCAGCGGATGCGACAACCGGGTGCGGTGCATCGCCCAGGTGCTTTGTCGTCATCATCCGGTGCAGCGTCAGCTCGAACGGGCTGGCTGGGTCGCTGAGGAAGTTGGCGACGCCGCGCAGC
>NZ_DDFB01000092.1:0-241 GCF_002336885.1 Novosphingobium sp. UBA1939
GACCAGCCGGTGATCGGGCTGTGGCCGGTCAGCGCCCGCTTGCCGCTCGACGCGATGCTGGCGGGCACCGGCACGCATTCGATGCGCGCCTTTGCCGGGCGGATCGGCGCGCGGGCCGTGCAACTCCCTGTCCTTCCTGCTAATATCAATACACCGGCGGACCTCGAGTCCGCGGAGAGGCGATCCCATGGGTTATGAGCGTCAGGCCGATTTCGGCACCCCGGAAGTCCGTTCCGACACG
>NZ_DDFB01000092.1:299-4816 GCF_002336885.1 Novosphingobium sp. UBA1939
CGCCCGCCTCCTGCACCACGCCCGTGGCCGAGGGGATGACCGTCCACACCCAGACGCCGCGCCTGCAGAAGCTGCGCAAGGGGGTGATGGAACTCTATATTTCCGACCACCCGCTCGATTGCCTGACCTGCAGCGCCAACAACGATTGCGAATTGCAGGATACCGCCGCGCAAGTCGGCCTGCGCGACGTGCGCTATGGCTACGCCGGCGAGAACCACCTCGATCAGCCGGCCGATAGTTCCAACCCCTATTTCGATTTCGATCCGTCGAAGTGCATCGTCTGTTCGCGCTGCGTGCGCGCGTGCGAGGAAGTGCAGGGGACGTTCGCGCTGACCATCGACGGGCGCGGCTTCGGCTCGAAAGTCTCGGCCGGCCTCGCCTCGGACAGCTTCCTTTCGTCCGAATGCGTCTCGTGCGGGGCCTGCGTCCAGGCCTGCCCCACCGCTACCCTGCAGGAAAAGGCGGTGAAGGAGATCGGCAAGCCCGAACGCGCCGTCGTCACCACCTGCGCCTATTGCGGGGTGGGCTGCACCTTCCGCGCCGAGATGCGCGGCGAACAGCTCGTGCGCATGGTGCCGTGGAAGGACGGCAAGGCCAACCGCGGCCACTCCTGCGTCAAGGGCCGCTTCGCCTGGGGCTATGCCCAGCACCAGGACCGCATCCTCAAGCCGATGATCCGCTCCAGCATCGACGAACCCTGGCGGGAAGTGAGCTGGGAAGAGGCGCTGGGCCACACCGCGCGCGAACTGAAGCGGATTTCGGAAAAGTACGGCCGGCAGGCGCTGGGCGGCATCACTTCCAGCCGTTGCACCAACGAGGAGACGTTCCTCGTCCAGAAGCTGATCCGCGCCGGCTTTGGCAACAATAACGTCGATACCTGCGCGCGCGTCTGCCATTCGCCCACCGGCTATGGCCTGAAGACCACGTTCGGCACCTCGGCCGGCACGCAGGACTTCGATTCGGTCGAGGATTCGGACGTGATCCTGGTGATCGGCGCCAACCCCACCGACGGACACCCCGTGTTCGGCAGCCGCATGAAAAAGCGGCTGCGCCAGGGGGCGAAGCTGATCGTGATCGATCCGCGCCGCACCGATCTGGTGCGCAGCCCCCATGTCGCGGCGGACTACCACCTGCCGCTGCGCCCCGGCACCAACGTGGCGGTGCTGACCGCGCTGGCCCACGTGATCGTCACCGAAGGCCTCGCTGACGAAGCCTTCGTGCGCGAACGCTGCGATTGGGACGAATACCGCCACTGGGCCGATTTCGTGTCCGATGCGCGGCACAGCCCCGAATTCCTCGAACCTGTCACCGGCGTTCCCGCCGAAGCCTTGCGCGGCGCGGCGCGGCTCTTCGCCACGGGCGGCAACGGGGCCATTTATTACGGCCTGGGCGTGACCGAGCATTCGCAGGGTTCGTCCACCGTCATGGCCATCGCCAACCTCGCCATGGCGACGGGCAACATCGGCCGGCGCGGCGTGGGCGTGAACCCCCTGCGCGGGCAGAACAACGTGCAGGGCGCCTGCGACATGGGCAGCTTCCCGCACGAACTGTCCGGCTATCGCCATGTCTCCGATGCCGGCGCACGCGCGCTGTTCGAGGCCGAATGGGGCGTGAAGATCGATCCCGAGCCGGGCCTGCGCATCCCCAACATGCTCGATGCCGCCACCGACGGCGTGTTCAAGGCGCTCTACATCCAGGGCGAGGACATCCTCCAGTCGGACCCGGACACGAAGCACGTGTCCGCCGGCCTTGCCGCGATGGAATGCGTGATCGTACACGACCTGTTCCTCAACGAGACCGCCAACTACGCCCACGTGTTCCTGCCGGGATCGAGCTTCCTCGAAAAGAACGGCACCTTCACCAACGCCGAACGCCGCATCCAGCCGGTGCGCAAGGTGATGGAACCCCTTAACGGTTACGAGGACTGGCAGGTCACGCAGGAACTGGCGCGCGCGATCGGGCTGGACTGGAACTACACCCACCCGTCCGAGATCATGGACGAGATCGCGCGGCTGACGCCCACGTTCTCCGGCGTCAACTATGCCCGGCTCGATGCCGAGGGATCGCTGCAATGGCCGGTCAACGCCGCCGCGCCCGATGGATCGCCGATCATGCACGTCGATGGCTTCGTGCGCGGCAAGGGCAAGTTCGTGGTGACCGACTACGTGCCCACCGACGAACGCACCGGCCCGCGCTTTCCGCTGCTGCTGACCACCGGCCGCATCCTCTCGCACTACAACGTCGGCGCGCAGACGCGGCGCACCGCCAACGTCGCCTGGCATCCCGAGGACCTCTTGGAAATGCACCCGACCGACGCCGAGAACCGGGGCGTCAAGTCGGGCGACTGGGTCCGCCTCGCCAGCCGCGCGGGCGAGACCACGCTGCGCGTGACGGTGACCGACCGCGTCGCGCCCGGCGTCGTCTATACCACGTTCCACCACCCGGCGACGCAGGCCAACGTCGTCACCACCGACTATTCCGACTGGGCCACCAACTGCCCCGAATACAAGGTGACGGCGGTGCAGGTCACCCCCAGCAACGGCCCCACCGACTGGCAGGAGGGCTACGAGGAACTGACCCGCCGCTCGCGCCGGATTGAGGGCGGCGCGATGGAGGCTGCCGAATGAGCAGCCACACGCCGGAAAAGCTCGCCTACATGGTCAACCAGATCGCCCGCAACCTCGCGCTCGATCCCGATCCCGTCGGCATGGTGGCGCAGCACATCCAGGACTTCTGGACGCCGCGCATGAAGCACATGGCCTTCGCCCTTGATGGCGCGGGGCTGGACCCGGTCGCCCGAGACGCCCTCGCCCGGCTGGCCGGGCAGTACGGCGCCGCCGCCGCGTCCTGATGTCCAGCCCGGACGGCGCGCGCGCGTTTCCGTTTCGCGAACATTTCGCCGATGGCCGCGCGCCGCGCGCGATCGACCGCGCGCTGGCGGTGGAAGCGCCGGTCGCGATCGAGATCAACGGCATCGGCTATGCGGTGATGATGGCCACGCCCACCGATCTGGAAGACTATGCGCTGGGCTTCTGCCTGTCCGAACAGCTCATTGCTGCGCCGGACGAGTTCGAGTCGGCGGACGCGCACGCCATCGACGGTGGCGGCTGGATGCTGCGCGTGCAGATCGCGCCGTCCCGCGCCGCGCCCCTGCTCGATCGCGCACGGCTGCGGCTGGCCGAGGGCAGTTGCGGCCTGTGCGGGATCGAAAGCCTGGAACAGGTGCTGCGCCCGCTGCCGCAGGTTACGGCCCGGCTCGACGTGGCGGACACGGCGCTGTTCGCCGCGCTGGCCGCGCTGCCGGACCATCAGCCGCTGGGCCAGGCGACGCGCGCCGCCCACGCCGCCGCGTTCTGCGCGCCCGATGGCACGATCCTGGCCGCACGCGAGGATGTCGGCCGCCACAACGCCTTCGACAAGCTGATCGGCGCGCTGGCGCGCCAGGGGCTATCCCCCGCCACGGGCTTCGTCGTGCTGACCGCGCGGTGCAGCTATGAACTGGTGCAGAAGGCGGTGATCGCCAATGTTCCGCTGCTGGTCACCGTCTCGGCCGCATCGACCATGGCGGCGGAGCGCGCCGCGTCGCACGGGCTGCGGCTGTACAGCCTTGCGCGCGGCGACAGCCTGCTCGAATCCTGACCGGCCACATCCTGGCCGGCCGCCTCTTCAGGCCATGCGCGCCAGCGCGTCTTCCAGAGCCGCCATCGAAACCGGCTTGGACAGCAGCGGCGCATCGGGCGCGCCCGTGCCGGCATCCAGCGTGGCATGGCCGCTGAGATAGCAGAACGGAATGCCGGCGTCGCGCAACTGCAGCGCGACGGGAACCGAATTGCCGTCGCTGCCCAGCGAGAAGTCCAGCAGCGCCGCCTCCACCGGGTTGTTCGTCAGCAGTCTCAGCGCGTGTTCGGCGCTGGCGGCCGGCCCGACCACCTGATGCCCCAGATCGATCAGGCTTTCTTCCAGCATCATGGCGAGCAACGGCTCATCTTCGACCACCAGCACGCGCATGTCTGTTCCCCTGGCGGTCGTCGCCGCGTCCCCGTTCCGGAGGGATACTGCATTGCGATGAAAACGGATACAATCCCATTGGGTGACTAACATATGAGGGTCCACAGCATTAACATGAGTCCGCCCGCAACCCCGCCGACGCCCTCGGCCCCTTCCGCTCCGGCCCGTTTCGACACGGCACCGGGGCTGGATGGCCGGGCGCGGCTGGGCGTGGCTCTGGGCGTGGCCGTGCTGCACGCGGTGGCGATCTGGGCGGTGGTGCGGGCGTTCGGCGGCCTTCCCGCCGTGCTGCGCGAGGCGGGGCTCGAATCTGTCGTGGCCGCTTACGACGTTCCTCTCGACAACCCGCCACCATCGGCGACCGCCACGACCACCGAGCCCGAAGGGGCGGAAGGGGCATCGGGCCGCAAGGCGAAACCGCGCGAGATCGTGGCCGCCCCCGCCAGAATCCCCAACACGGCGCCGCCGGCCGCGCCGGCCGCGTCGACGGGCAACGATACCCGCTCCGG
>NZ_DDFB01000047.1:0-185 GCF_002336885.1 Novosphingobium sp. UBA1939
CCCCGCAAATCCGCCACACCGCGCACGCCGGCCACGCCCGCCGCCGATGGCCCGCCGCGCGAAGGCGAACGCATCGCCAAGCTGCTGGCGCGCGCGGGCATCGCCTCGCGCCGCGAAGTCGAACGGATGATCGCGGAAGGGCGCGTGAAGCTGAACGACGAAGTGCTGACCACGCCCGCCACGGT
>NZ_DDFB01000047.1:324-22361 GCF_002336885.1 Novosphingobium sp. UBA1939
AACACCGAGGGGCTGCTGCTGCTGACCAATGACGGCGAACTCAAGCGCGCGATGGAACTGCCGTCCACCGGCGTCCCCCGCACGTACCGCGCCCGCACCTTTGGCGACATCACGCAGGAACGGCTGGAAGCGCTGAGCGAGGGCGTGGAGATCGAGGGCATCCGCTATGGCTCGATCGACGCCAACATGGAGCGGCGCACCGGCCGCAACCAGTGGATCGAACTGACGCTGACCGAGGGCAAGAACCGCGAAGTGCGCCGCGTGCTGGAGCACCTGGGCCTGCAGGTATCGCGCCTGATCCGCATCCAGTACGGTCCCTTCCCGCTGGCCGACATTCCGCGCGGCATGGCCGATGAAATCCGCCAGGTCGATGTCGAGCGATTCCGCAAGACGCTGCAGCCCAAGGGCCGGGGGCAGGCATGAGGATCATCGCCGGGGAATGGCGCGGCCGGCCGCTGCGCGCGCCCGAGGGCGACGCCACCCGCCCCACGGCGGACCGCACGCGCGAGACGCTGTTCTCGATGCTGACCAGCCGGCTCGGCAGCTTCGAAGGGTTGACCGTGGCCGATCTCTTCGCGGGATCGGGCGCGCTGGGACTGGAGGCGCTGTCACGGGGCGCGGAGAAGGCGATCTTTGTCGAACAGGCCCCGCCCGCGATCCGCGCGATCCGTGCCAATATTGCCGCGTTGCACGCCCAGCCGAAGTGCGATGTGCGCGCGGCGTCGGTGCTGACGCTGGGGCCGGTGAAAGAGCCCGTCGACCTGGTCCTGCTCGATCCGCCTTACGGCACCGGCGCGGGTGCGGTGGCGATCGATCGGCTGGTGCGGCTCGGCTGGATCGGCGAAGCCACGTGGATCAGTCTGGAAACCGCTGCCAACGAACAGCCGCAGATCCGCGCGTGCGAAGTCGATGCCGAACGCAAGGTGGGCAAGGCGCTGCTGACCCTGCTGCGCCTCAAGAGCTGACGGAACAGGCGTCAGCCGGCCTTGCGGCCGAACAGCACGCCCGCCAGCGTCAGGCTGCCCGCCACGGTCAGGAACAGCCCAACGTAGGCGGTGCCACCGTGCTGCGCGAGGTACTGCGCGGCAAACGGCGCCATCGCCCCACCGATGATCCCGCCGACGTTGAACGCCACGGATATCCCGGTGTAGCGCACGGGCACGGCATAGAGCGTGGGCAACCACGCGCCGAGCGGGCCATAGGTCAGCCCCATCACCAGCAGCGCGGCGGCCAGCGTCAGGAACACCAGCGGCAGCGAGCCTGATCCCAGCCCCGCGCCGAACACCAGCCCGATCACCGCCGTCAGCGCCGCGCCCTTGGCCAGCACGTTGCGGGCGCTGGTCCGGTCCGCCCACCAGCCGGCGAGCAGGATGCCGATGGCGAGGAACGTGTTCGCGCCCAGTTGCACCATCAGGAACGCCTCGCGCGAATAGCCGAGGGTCTTGGTGCCGAAGCTCAGCGCGAACGTGGTCGCAAGGTAGAAGATCGCGAAACAGGCGACCACGCCCGCGATCCCGGCGATCACCGCGCCGGCATGATCCGCGAACAGCCGGCCGATCGGCACGCGCGGCGGCGGCGCGGTTTCCAGCGCGGCGCGGAACGCCGCCGTCTCGCCGATCCTCAGCCGCACCCACAGACCCAGCCCCACCAGCAGTGCCGAAGCCAGGAACGGAATGCGCCAGCCCCATGCCGCGAAATCGGCGTCCGAAAGGTTCACCGCCAGGATCAGGAACAGGCCATTGGCGGCAAGGAAGCCTAGCGGCGCACCCAGCTGCGGCGCGGAGCCGAACCGCGCTTCCCACCCCTTCGGCGCGTTCTCCACGGCCAGCAGCGAGGCCCCGCCCCATTCGCCGCCAAGCCCGAAGCCCTGCCCGAAGCGCAACAGGCACAGCAGCGCCGGCGCGATCGGCCCGGCCATGGCATACGTCGGCAAAAACGCGATCAGCAGCGTGGAGAGCCCCATCAGCATCAGCGAGGCGACCAGCGTGGACTTGCGCCCCGCCCGATCCCCGAAATGGCCGAACGCGATCGCCCCCACCGGCCGTGCGAAGAACGCGAGGCCAAAGGTCATGAACGAGGCCATGTTCTGCGCCGCTTCCGATTCCGCCGGAAAGAACAGCGGCCCGATCACCAGCGCCGCCGCCGTGGCATAGACGTAGAAGTCATAGAACTCGACCGCCGTGCCGACGAGGCTGGCCGTCAGGATGCGGGCGTGCTGGCGGATCGGATGCGCGGTGGACGTCATGGGCCGCTTCGTTCGGCGCGGGGTGGGCACTTGTCAAGAATCCGGCGAACTGCACGACCGTCGTCGCCTCTGCGAAATCACGTATCCCGGCATTCAGCCAATCACAGCGCGCTTTCCCTAGAAAGAGGCGGAACAGGCCGCGCGAAGGCTTCGCGGCCCGGCACCGAGGGTAACGACGTGAACATGCTGAACTGGTTCGAGAAGCAGGCTCCCATCCGCGAGAAATTCCGCGCCCTGCTGTTCGTGCATACGGGCCTTGCCGTTGTAGGCCTGCTGGCGACGCTCTGGGTGGGCCTGGGCGGCGGGCTGATCCTGCCGCTGATCGCCTCGGCCGCCGTCGTCGCGCTTTCGGCCGCGGCCGTGATCGTCAGCGGCGAACGCATCTGCACGCCTTACGTGAACACCGTCGTCCGCATGGAAGCGCTCGCCCGCGGCGATCTCGACAGCCCGATTCACTATACCAACCATACCGACTGCGTCGGCCGGATGACCAAGGCGATGAGCGTATTCCGCGAAAACGCGCTGGACTTGCGATCCTCTTCCGCAACCCGTGACACGGTGAGCACTGCCCTGAGCGAGGCCCTGTCGCATCTTGCCCAGGCCGATCTGTCCTATCGCATCGATACCGGCTTCCCGGAATCGCAGGAGCAGATCCGCTGCGATTTCAACCGCGCCGCCGAAGCGCTGGCGGGTACGCTGTCCTCCGTCGCCACCTCCGCCATCTCGATCGACAGCAGTTCGGGCCAGATCCGCACCGCGTCGGACGACCTGGCCGCGCGCACCGAGCAACAGGCCGCCTCGATCGCCAAGGCGAGCGAATCCATGCGGGCCGTCACCGCGCTGGTCGAACAGAACGCCGGCAGCGTGGCCGATGTCGACAAGTCGATCGCGGATGCCCATCGAGGCGCCACGCAGGGCGGCGAAGTAGTGGAACAGGCGGTGGCTGCGATGACCATGATCCAGAAATCGTCGCAGGAAATCACCCAGATCATCAACGTGATCGATGGCATCGCCTTCCAGACCAATCTCCTCGCGCTCAATGCCGGGGTGGAAGCCGCGCGCGCGGGCGATGCCGGCAAGGGCTTTGCCGTCGTCGCCAACGAAGTGCGCGCCCTGGCGCAGCGCTCCGCCGATGCCGCGCGCGAGATCAAGGATCTCATCACCAACAGCAGCGATCATGTGAACCAGGGCGTGACGCTGGTCGGCGAAACCGGCCGCGCGCTGGGGCAGATCGTGACGCGCGTGGGCGAAGTCAGCCAGCTGACCAAGACCATCGCCGAATCCGCGCGGCAGCAGTCGGAAATGCTGCGCGACGTGAACGAAACCGTGACCCAGATCGACCTCATGACCCAGCAGAACGCCGCGATGGTGGAGGAAAGCACTGCCGCATCGCGCAGCCTGGCGCAGCAGGCGGGCAATCTTTCGGCACTGGTGGCACACTTCAACACGGCGGGCGGGCAAGCACCAAGGCCGCCGGCACCGTCCGCCGAGATCGTCGTGCCTGCACCACCGCCGCCTGTCGCTGAACCCTTCGAGCCCGTCGAGCGCGCGCTGCCGGCACCCACGCAGGGCAACCTTGCCCTGAAAGGGTCCGACGATACGCAGGACTGGAGCGAATTCTGAAATCCGGCATCAACTCGGGGCGCTGCAGCCGCAGGGCGGGCAGCGCGAAGGGCGCCGGAGTGATCCGGCGCCCTTCCTTCAGGCCCGACCCGAAGGGCCTTCAGCTGTCAGAGTTCAGACGCCGCCACGGTTGCGGCAGCTGTCCTGAACCGTCTTCGAACACAGCGGATAGGCCTTGGCCGCGGCGCCATCAGCCGAAGCCATATTCCCGCGCGGTGCCGCTTCCGACGGGGCATCGGCCGTGGCGGCCGGTGGCGCGGAGGCGGGAGCCGCCGCAGCCGACGGCTTGCCGCTCACCTGGGCCACGATCGTCGGCCACACCTGTTCACGCTGATCGGGCGTCATGGCGAAGACCTGGCCCCGTTGCTGATCGCTCAGCGCCCACCAGCCAGCCTGGCGATCGGGCGCAAGCGACCAGAAATATTCCTGCTGGCTGGCCGGCCACGCGTCGTACTTGGCCTTCTTGTCCGCCGGCCATGCATCGTACTGAGCCTTCTGCTCGGCGCTGGGGCTGAACGTGGTGGTGGCGGTCGAAGCGTCCGCAGAGGAAGCCGGCGGAGTGGCCGCTTCCGGAGTCGCCGCTTCGGGGGGAACGGGTGCCGTGGTATCGGCGGGCGGAGGAGTGGTGGCCTGCGCAAGCGCGGCGGCAGGCAGGGCGGCGGTTGCGAGCGCAAGCGCACTCACGCACAGAAACTTACGCATTTTCAATCTCCTGCTGTCGTCAGGTACTGTGAACAAACTACGCACGGCCCCTGCCTGCGATCCCGCCAAAGCGGCGGAACGTGCCTTTCGCGCCGACGAGCCGAACCGTGACGGAAACCGGGCACGACGGGCCGAATGATCGTTGCGACGACCTGTTTTGGTCCCTATCTGTTCACGATGTCCGTTCCCCACCCTACGAATCCCGCAGACAGCGAAGCCTGGCTGGATGGCCTGAACCCGCCACAACGCGAAGCCGTGCTGACGACCGAAGGCCCCGTGCTGATGCTGGCGGGCGCGGGCACGGGCAAGACCGCCGCGCTCACCGCGCGCATGGCATATTTGCTGCGCACGCGCCGGGCGTGGCCGTCCGAAATCCTCTGCGTCACCTTCACCAACAAGGCCGCGCGCGAAATGCGCGAGCGCGTGGGGCAATTGATTGGCCCAGCGGTGGAAGGGATGCCCTGGCTGGGCACGTTCCACGCCATCGCCGCGAAAATGCTGCGCCGTCATGCGGAGATCGTCGGGCTGCAATCGAACTTTACGATCATCGACACCGACGACCAGTTGCGCCTGCTCAAGCAGCTGATCCAGGCGGAAGGGCTGGACGAAAAGCGCTGGCCCGCCCGCCAGCTGGCGGGGCTGATCGACAAGTGGAAGAACCGGGGCCTAAACCCCGCCGATCTCGATGCGGGCGAGAACGAAGCCTACGCCAACGGGCGCGGCCAGAAATTCTACGCGCTCTATCAGGCGCGGCTCCAGGCGCTCAACGCCTGCGACTTCGGCGATTTGCTGCTCCACATGCTCAACGTGTTCCGGCGCGAGCGCGAGGTGCTGGAACAGTACCAGCAGCGCTTCAAATATGTGATGGTGGACGAATACCAGGATACCAACGCGGTGCAGTACCTGTGGCTGCGGCTGATCGCGCAGGCCCGCAAGAATATCTGCGTGGTGGGGGATGACGACCAGTCGATCTATTCCTGGCGCGGCGCGGAAGTGGCCAACATCCTGCGCTTCGAAAAGGATTTCCCCGGCGCCAAGGTGATCCGGCTGGAGCAGAACTACCGCTCCACCCCGCACATCCTGGGCGCGGCGTCCGGACTGATCGCGGAAAATTCCGAACGGCTGGGCAAGACGCTGTGGACCGAACAGAACGGCGGCGACAAGGTCCGCGTCGTGGGCGTGTGGGACGGGCCGGAGGAAGCCCGCCGCGTGGGCGACGAGATCGAGCGGCTGGAACGCGAAGGCTGCGGACTCAACCAGATCGCCATTCTGGTGCGCGCGCAGTTCCAGACGCGCGAACTGGAAGACCGCTTCATCCAGATCGGTCTCGGCTATCGCATCGTCGGCGGCTTCCGCTTCTACGAACGTGCCGAAATCCGCGATGCGCTCGCCTATTTGCGCCTGATCGCCTCGCCATCGGACGACCTGGCGTTCGAGCGGATCTACAACACGCCCAAGCGTGGGCTGGGCGACAAGACGCTGGAAAAGCTCCACCGCCATGCCCGCGCGCGCGGCGTGCCGCTGTCGCTGGCGGCGGTCGAAATCCTCGATACCGATGAACTGCCCGCCCGCGCGCGCGGCACGCTGACCGCGCTGATGCGCGATTTCGCGCGCTGGCGCGATGCCTCGAAAACGCTCGTGCCGGCCGAACTCGCGCGGACCATCCTCGACGAAAGCGGCTATACCGCCGCGCTCCAGGCCGAACGGAGCGCGGAGGCGAACGGGCGGCTGGAAAACCTGTCCGAACTCGCCCGCGCGATGGAAGATTACGAGACGCTGGGCGATTTCCTCGAACACGTCAGCCTCGTGATGGACAACGAAGCCGCGCCCGATGACGAGAAGGTCACGGTGATGACCATCCATGCCGCCAAGGGGCTGGAGTTCGACCAGGTGTTCCTGCCAGGCTGGGAGGAAGGCGTGTTCCCCTCGCAACGCGCGCTCGACGAAGGCGGCCTTGCCTCGCTGGAAGAGGAACGCCGGCTCGCCTACGTCGCCATCACCCGCGCGCGCAAGCGCTGCACGATCCTGCACGCCGCCAACCGCCGCATCTATGGCCAGTGGACCAGCTCGATTCCCAGTCGCTTCATCGGCGAACTGCCGCAAGGGCACATCGAGGAAGAGACCACGCTGTCCGGCGGCGCCTCGCTATGGCGCGCGAACTGGTCGGAACAGAGCGATCCCTTCGCCGACGTCGCGCGCGCGCAACCGTCGCGCGGCGTGGGCCGCGGCCCCGGCTGGCAGCGCGCGGCGGCGCAGAGCTATGACCCCAGCCCCCGCCGCATTCCCGAAGCCACCCGCAGCGCCGCCAGCTTCGCCGCCAAGCCCCGCGCAGACATCGCCATGGGTGCACGCGTGTTCCATGACAAGTTCGGCTACGGCACCGTCGTCGCGCAGGAAGGCAACAAGCTGGAGATCGATTTCGAAACGGCGGGCCGCAAGCGCGTGATCGACAGCTTCGTCAAGCCGGCGGGGTAGCCTACTCGATCATAGCTTCGACTGTTTCATGAGGGTACGCCGCGAACTCCCGGTATATCTGGAAGTGCGGTGTCTCCTCGAGGCTGATCGGCCGCAAGCCGTAAGCGTCGACAAACTGAAGATCTGCGTCGGGCAATGCCATCAACAGCGGCGAGTGCGTGGCAATGATGACCTGCGCATTGGCATTGCGCTGCATCCGCCTGAGAATCTTCAAGAACTCGAACTGCTTGTATGGTGAAAGCGCCGATTCCGGCTCGTCGAAAATAAACAGGCCTTGGCGATCGAGCCTCTCCTCGAAAAATTGCAAAAAGCCTTCGCCGTGCGAAGAGGAGAGGAAGTCTGCATATAGCGATCCGGCATCGTCCAAATATCGAGCCACTGAAAAGAAAGTCTCGGCCCGAAAGAACCAGCCGTCACGAATCTGCGGGAGCCAGGCGCCGCGAAGCGCATTTCCCACCTCTCCGGCATCCTGCCCCGAGACCTCGGAGCCCGAAACCGCCGCCATGCCCGGGCCGCCACCGCCATCTTTGAAGCCGGCCAGTCCGGCGATTGCTTCAAGCAGCGTAGACTTCCCCGCACCATTCTCGCCGACAAAAATCGTGACGGCGGCAGAGAAGGAAAAGGCAAACTCGCCCTTCCCGAACAGCGGTAATGAAAAGGGATACGCCTCCCAGTCGAGGTCAGCCCTCCCGTCCTCCGCAAACCATATCCGCTTCAAATAAGGCGGTGGCAGGGAAGTGGTGGATCTCTTTCTGGCCATCCCAGGAGGTTATCGCAGAAAACCATTCCTGCAACTGCGGTCAATCGCTGGTCAAAGCGCTGAAACGTTCAGGAATCCCGGTATCGGCCCGTTCCACGCGCCCGGTTCGCTCGGCGGTTCGGCATCCTGATAGCGTGGCGCACGTTCCGCCGGCGCCTCGCGGCGGGGCCGCGCTTCGCTGCGGGGCGGACGGGCGCGGGCGGGTGATGCTTCTTCCTCCGGAGCGCGCGGTTCGGCCTTGCGGCCGCGCTTCGGTTTTTCGGCCGCTGCGGGTCTTTCCTCGCGCGGCTTGCGGGCCGGCCGTTCCTCCGCCGGAGCGCCAGCGATATCGAGCTTGATCTCGGGAATCGGGGCGCCGGTAAGCTTCTCGACGTTCTCGATCGCTTCGGCATCCTCCGGCGCGACGAGCGTGAACGCGCGGCCGGTGGCCCCGCCGCGCCCGGTGCGCCCGATGCGGTGGACATAATCGTCCGGGTGCCACGGCGTGTCGAAGTTGAAGACGTGGCTCACGCCCTTGATGTCCAGCCCGCGCGCGGCAACGTCGGACGCGCACAGGATGTTGATGTCGCCAGACTTGAAGCGGTCCAGTTCGGCGATGCGGCTGGACTGGTCCATGTCGCCATGAATCTCGCCGGCGGCAAAGCCGTGGCTCTTGAGGCTCTTGGCCAGTTCGCGCACGGTGGTCTTGCGGTTGGCGAAGATGATCGCGGTGGTCACGTTGTCGTTGCGCAGCAGGTGGCGCAGCACTTCGCGCTTCTGCCGGCTGCCGACCTTCACCTTGTGCTGGGCGATGCTGGCGTTGTTCGAAGCGGGCCGCGCGACCTCGATGTACTTGGGGTTCGAGAGGAAGCGATCCGCCAGCTTCTTGATCGGCGGCGGCATCGTCGCCGAAAACAGCAGCGTCTGCCGCTGCGCCGGCAGCTTGGTGCAGATGTTCTCGATGTCCGGAATGAAGCCCATGTCGAGCATCCGGTCGGCTTCGTCGATCACCAGCAGGTTGCAGCCCGTGAGCAGGATCTTGCCGCGTTCGAACAGGTCCATCAGCCGGCCGGGGGTGGCGATCAGCACGTCAACGCCTTCGGACAGGGCCTTGATCTGATCGCCCATCTGCACGCCGCCGATCAGCAGCGCCATCTTGAGATCGTGGTTCTTGCCGTACTTCTCGAAATTCTCGGCCACCTGCGCGGCGAGTTCGCGTGTCGGCTCCAGGATGAGCGAACGCGGCATCAGCGCGCGGCGGCGGCCATGGGCGAGGATATCGATCATCGGCAGCACGAAACCGGCGGTCTTGCCGGTGCCCGTCTGCGCGATGCCGATCAGGTCGCGCATCATCAGCACGCTGGGGATGGCCTGCGCCTGGATCGGAGTCGGCTCGTCATAGCCGGCGTCCGTCACCGACTTCAGCAATTCGTCAGACAGGCCGAGATCGGCAAACTTCATCAGCGACAATTTCCGAAAGAAGCGGGGCCGGATATACTCCTCCCCGACCGTCGCCGCATGACGCCGGTTCCCTTAGCGCGCGCTATGACCATTGCGGGGCCAAAGTCAAGGAAACCCGAGAACTTCGGACGCTTTCAGGCTTAATTTTCGCAATGGTGGCGTTTTGGGATCAGTTTTCGGGAACGAGCTCGCGCATGCGGCTGATCTCG
The DNA here is from genome assembly GCF_002336885.1 of Novosphingobium sp. UBA1939. Classification (NCBI taxonomy): domain Bacteria; kingdom Pseudomonadati; phylum Pseudomonadota; class Alphaproteobacteria; order Sphingomonadales; family Sphingomonadaceae; genus Novosphingobium; species Novosphingobium sp. UBA1939. Next base: position 9,779 of record NZ_DDFB01000047.1, read on the forward strand.
CAGGTCGCCCCGGCGCGTGAATGAATGGTGTCGCGCCCGGCACAAAGCATCCCGTCGGCGGTCTGCTCCACATAGAAGCCCAGATAGAAATCGCGCGCGTTGCAGGATTTGTCGAGGCTGGCGCCGATGATGCGGCGATCGCGCATGAACAGCACCAGCCGGTCAGCCATATCGCGCTGCACGCCGGCGATCCCGGCCACGGGCAGGCAACGCGCGGACTTGCGCTCGCGCAGGCGCATCGGCCCGGGAGGCGGTGGAGGCGGCGCGAACGAATCACGGCCCGGCGCGCGCGGCGCGATGCGAATAATCAGGCGCTGTTCGATACGGACCTGATCCCAGGAATCCTCCGGAAACCCGCCTGTCCACTCCGCTAGCGGTCCTCCGCCGAAACGGCCATCACCGGCGAACCCGCCAATAAGCGGCGGCCCTTCCGGCGCCACGGCCGTCGGCCACGGATCGCCAACGCCCTCTCCTCCCGCCACGGCGGGAAACAGCAGCGCGAACGGCGCTAGAAATGCGGCAAGCACCATCATGGAAGGAAAACGGCCAACCTGATCCCTCATCCCGCACGCGAACACGCACCCCCCGGCAGGTGTCGCTGCGAATGTAGCTTCGTTACATCGTCCTGTTGAACGGCTGCTTAACCCGATTGCCGGACCGGATGACAAGCAGATTTGAATTGCAGCACCCCGACGCGCGGCCTAGCGCTGCCGGATGTCCACATCCTTTTCGCCGACCGCCTTTCTTGAAGAAGCAACCGCCCTGCTCGGCCCCAAGGGCATCACCACCGATCAGGAGGCCATGGACGGGTGGCTGACCGACTGGCGCGGGCGCTTCACCGGCCGCGCGCTGGCCATGGCATCGCCCGCCGATACGGACGAGGTGGCGGCCCTGGTCAAGCTTTGCGCCCGGCATGGCGTGCCGATCGTGCCTCAGGGCGGCAACTCCGGCATGTCCGGCGGGGCAACGCCCGACCGGACCGGCAACGCGCTGTTGCTCACCCTGCGCCGTATGAACGCCATCCGTGCCGTCGACACCGAAAACCGCACCGCTACCTGCGAAGCGGGCGTCGTGCTGCAAGTGCTGCACGAAGCGGCCGAAAAGGAAGCCTTGCGCTTTCCGCTTTCGCTGGGCGGCAAGGGTTCGGCGACGGTGGGGGGCCTCATCTCCACCAATGCCGGCGGCACGCAAGTGCTGCGCCACGGATCGATGCGCGCGCTGGTGCTGGGGCTTGAAGCGGTGCTGCCCGATGGTTCTGTGTTCGATGCGCTCACCCCGCTGAAGAAGGACAATCGCGGTTTCGACCTGAAGCAGCTGCTGATTGGATCAGAAGGCACGCTTGGCATCGTCACCGCCGCCACGCTCAAGCTGGAACCGGCGGTTGCGGCGCGCGCGGTGCTGTGGGCGGGCGTGGAATCGCTCCCGGTCGCGCGTACCCTGCTGCTGCACGCCGAAAGCGTCGCCGGCGGCGCGCTGGAGGGTTTCGAGGTACTGCCGCAGCACAGCCTCGATGCGGTGATCGATTACCTGCCGACGGCGCGCGCACCGCTGGCGGAACCCCATCCCTGGCATGTGCTGATCGAACTGGTTGCCGATGCCGACCGAGCGGAAGGCCTGCCCGACCTGGCCGAACGCCTGCTGATCAGCGCGTTCGAGGCGGGGCTGGTCACCGACGCGACGATCGCCGCAAGCGAGACTCAGGCCGAACAGATGTGGCTGATCCGGGAATCGATCGCCCCGGCGGAGCGCGCGATCGGCCCGGCGGTCCAACACGACATCAGCGTGCCCGTGGAGCGAATGCCCGAATTCGTCGAAACGGCCGTTCCACTGATCGAAGCCGCCTGGCCCGGCACCCGCGCGGTGGGCTTTGGCCATCTGGGCGATGGCAACATCCATTTCCACGTTCTGGCGCCCTCCGGGGTCGATGCCGCGGAATGGCAGGCAGGCGATGGCAAGGCGATCAGCCGCCAGGTCCACGATCTCGTCACCCAGTGGAAGGGGTCGATTTCGGCCGAACACGGCATCGGGCAACTCAAGCGCGACGAACTGGAGCGGCTGGGCGATCCGGTGGCGTTGCACATGATGCGTGCCATAAAGCAGGCGCTCGATCCGCAGGGGCTGATGAATCCCGGCAAGCTGATCTGAAACGGTTCGCCGTGGCCCTGCAAGGGTGTGGATGCGTGGTTACCGGCCTTGCCTCGCCCCGATGGACCGCTTAAAGCCCCTGTTCCCGCCGGACCCGCGGCCCGCCCGCGCGTTTTCGCGAAAGTTTTTTCGGAGAGACCTCATGGCCAGCGCGCCGCAAGCCAACCTTCCGTTGTTCTACAATGACCTGATGCCGCTCAACAGCCGCGATCACGCCACCTGGCATGCCCGTGGCGCGAATGCCGCTCCGTGGCTGATCGACCAGCACGCCGTGCCGCTGACGGTGGAAGAGTTTCCGCAGGCCGCGCGCCATTTTCCCATCGTGTTCTCGTCGGGCGACAACCCGGTGCCGCTGGCGCTGATGGGGCTGAACGAAGGCGTCAACGTGTTCGTCGACAGCGAAGGCAAGGTCGATCAGCCGGTCTATCTGCCGGCCTATGCCCGCCGCTATCCGTTCCTGCTGGCCAAGCTCGATCCCAGCAGCGAGGAACTGTCGCTGTGCTTCGATCCGTCCTCCGGTCTGATCGGAGAGTTCGAGGAAGGCGACGCGCTGTTCAACGGCGATCAGCCGTCGGACGCGACCAAGGCCGCGCTGGAATTCTGCGAACAGTTCGAACAGGCCGGGATGCGCACGCAGGCTTTCATCGATGAATTGAAGAAGCACAACCTGCTGATGGACGGCGAAGTCTCGATCCAGCAGACCGGTCTGGAGCAGCCGTTCGTCTATCGCGGCTTCCAGATGGTCGATCAGGAAAAGCTGCGCGAAACCCGTGGCGACGTGCTGCGCGGCTGGGCGCAGAGCGGCCTTCTGCCGCTGCTCTACGCCCATGTCTTCTCGCTCGATCTGATGAGCACGATCTTCGGCCTGCAGGCACAGCAGGGCAAGGGTCCGGTTCCGGCGATTCCCGTTCCGGCGGAATGAATCACCAGCCGCACGCTGGAAACCCGCTTTATTTCAAGAGTGTGAATGCGGTGGTCGGATTAGCGTCCGGCCGCCGCATTTTTTTGCGCGCAGTCGCCAAAACGCAGCAAAAATTCCAAACGAAACCACTTGCGCGCCCATGGCGCCTCACCTATCTTTAGTACGTCGCATCGGTGCTCCCCTCATGGCCCGGTGTGACTGGTGCACTTTGTGCACCTCCTCCCTGAACCTTGGCCACCTGGAGCATGTCTCCAGGTGGTTTTTTATGGGGTTTGTGCGTGAAGAGCGTCCGAACCGAGAGCCGGTTGCCCGCTCCGGTTTCCTCGCCGGCCCACCTGCCTCGCTGATCTACTCGGCGGCCGCGCGCCACCGTTCGCGTTGCCGATCGCGGCCCAGCTCGGCCACATCGCCGGCCAGCCGCTGGACCATGCCCACCAGCAGCGCGATCGTTTCATCCATGCCCGGCCCCGGTTCGCTGAATCGGGCATCAAGGTAGCAGCGCCGGTCGATCTCGATCTGGATGCAGTGAATGCCTTCCTTGCGCCGCGCATGCCGCTCCAGCACGTAGCCGCCGGCATAAGGCCGGTTGTGCGCCGCCAGCCGCCGCGCCGCCGCGAAGTGCGCGAAGGCAGAAGCGACCAGCGCGCCGGCGCAACTCGCCCCGAACCGGTCGCCCAGCACGAATTCAGGCGCAGGCTCCGCTCCGCAATAGGCGGTCAACGGCGGCATCGAATGCAGATCGATCAGCAGAGCCGCTCCCCAGCGGTCGCGCGTGTCTTGCAGCGCATCGCCCAGGGCGCTGTGATAGGGTTCGTGGACCAGCGCGATGCGATCGTCCAGTTCGGCCCGGTCCAACCGCCGCTTCCACAGTTCCCCCAGCCCCGGCAGCCGGCGCGGGATCAGGCCCAGCCCGGTGCGCGCCCGATGGGCAAGGCCCTGCAGAGCGGAAGAAGCATCCGGCGGCGGGCCGCCAACCATATCCCAGTCAATGTCGTCGGCCGCGCGATTGAGATCGATCATCGCGCGCGGCGCATGGGCGACCAACAGCGAGGCGCCGGTCTGCCGCGCCACCGCATCGGCCACGAGGTCGACATAGCGGTCTTCCAGGCGCAGCGCGGCGAACGCCGGGTGGCGCATCCGGTCCAGCAAGGTCCGGGCATAGCTGCGCCCGGCGTGCGGCACGGCGATGATGACGGGAATCGCGGACGGCTCCACCAGCCGCAGCGCATAGGCGGGCACATCCGGGCAGCCGGGCACTGCCCCGCCCTGCAGCAGGCGCGAATCGCCCCCTGGATCGCCTTCGTCACGCATGGAATAACGCTGCAACTGATTCGCGGCTGTGTCAAAGTCGGCCACCGCGAACAAGGGCGCAGAAACTTAACCCATCCCGGTATATATTCGTTTCCTGCCATGCCTTAAACCAAAACGTTACGACATGGCCCGATGAGGCGACCACTCGAATCGCGAAGGTAATCATGATCCGGATTCTACTGGCCGAAGACGAAGAAGCGATGCGCACCTATCTTGCGCGCGCCCTGGAAAACGCCGGGTACAGCGTGGTTGCGGTCGATCGCGGAACGGAGGCCTTGCCCCTGCTACGGTCGGAACACTTCGATCTGCTGCTGTCCGACATCGTCATGCCCGAGATGGACGGCATCGAGCTTGCCAAGCATTGCGCCGAAATCAGCCCCGAAACGCGGGTAATGTTCATCACGGGCTTTGCCGCCGTCACGCTCAAGTCCGATCGCGAGGCGCCGCAGGCCCGTGTCCTGTCCAAACCGTTCCACCTGCGCGACCTCGTGCTCGAAGTCGAACGCGTCTTCGCCGATGGCGCGCTGACGGGGGCCGGGCCTTACGCCTGACAGCCAGCCAGGCGCGCGCACGGGATGGGGAAAAGAGCCTGCAAAAGTCTCTTGCCAGCATTCCCAAGCGCCGCTAATGGGCTGCCTCCCGCGCCGGAAACGGCCGGGCGCACGATGGTTCGGGCGTATAGCTCAGTGGTAGAGCACTATGTTGACATCGTAGGGGTCGCAAGTTCAATCCTTGCTACGCCCACCATCGAAAAAGCCCGCTAAGCCCCTGGCTTGAGCGGGCTTTTTTCATGGCGATCATGGCATTCGCCGACACAAGGCGCGGAACGCCCACCCCGCTGCGACTAGCACCACCTGCGGCGGCGCACGTCTCGCCCCCCTCCCGCCCGCGGGAGGGTTTGGGGGCGGGAAATGCCCCAGCCGGCATTTGACCTCCGCGTTTATTATGGCATTATGCGTGCCACAATAATCAACTGGGGGATGCCATGGAGATCCTGCGCACGCCGGACGAACGCTTTGCCGGCCTGGATGGCTTTGATTTTTCGCCGCATTACAGCGAGGTGATCGACGGACAGGACGGTACGCGCCTGCGAATCCACCATCTCGACGAAGGCCCGCGCGATGCCGCGCCGGTGCTGCTCATGCACGGCGAGCCGAGCTGGTGTTACCTCTATCGCCGTTTCATCCCCGATCTCGTCGCGCGCGGTCATCGTGTCGTCGCCCCCGACCTCGTCGGCTTCGGCCGCTCCGACAAGCCCGCGCGGCGCGACGACTATACCTACGAACGCCATGTCCAGTGGATGAGCGACTGGCTGACGCAGCTTGATCTCACCGGCATCACTCTGTTCTGCCAGGACTGGGGCGGCCTGATCGGCCTGCGACTGGTCGCAGCCTTCCCCGATCGCTTCGCCCGCGTGGTCGTCTCCAACACCGGCCTGCCGGTGGGCACGGGCGCAACCGACGGCTTCCGCGCATGGCTCGATTTCAGCCAGAACGTGCCCGTCTTCCCAGTCGGCATGATCGTCAACGGCGGATGCCATCGCGATCTTTCGTCGGCAGAAATCGCCGCCTACGACGCCCCCTTCCCCGACGAAACCTACAAGGAAGGCGCCCGCCAGTTCCCCACGCTCGTGCCGATCACGCCCGAACATGGCTCGGTGGCGGAGAACAAGGCGGCCTGGGACGTGCTGGCGCGTTTCGACAAGCCGCTGCTGACCGCCTTCGGCGCCGAGGATGCCATCACGCGCGGCGGCGAACGGCCGTTCATCGATCGCGTTCCGGGCGCGAAGGGGCAGGCGCATACCGTGCTGCAGAGCGCGGGCCACTTCCTGCAGGAAGATGTTCCCGCCGAGCTTTGCACGATCATCGACACACTCATCCGCGGCTAAGGGAGGCCACCATGGAAGTCGTCAACGCCGTCACCCCCGGCCCCGAACAGATCGCCGCCTTCTTCGGCAGCGGCGAGGACGGGCCGTTCGTGATGATCAACCTGCTCAAGTTCAAGCCGCACGCGACCTATGCCGATGGCAGCGAACCCGAACTGACCGGACGCGAGGCCTATGCCCGCTATGGCGCGGCGGTGCAGGCCTGTGTCGCCGCCGTCGGCGGACGGCAGGTCTATGCCGGCGCCGTCACCGGTCTGATGATCGGGGAGGTCGGCGAACTGTGGGACATGGCGGCGCTGGTCGAATACCCCTCACTCGCCGCGATGATGCAGATGATCCAGTCACCGGAATACCAGGCAATCGAGAAGCACCGCCATGCGGGGCTGGCGGGCCAGCTCAACATTCGCACGAAGCCGCTGGGCCGATAGAATGGCGCGGGAGGCGCGAGCCTCCCCGCTTTCACACCGGCGCGAGCGGCTGGTGCGGCTCGGGCGGCAGGCGGACCTCGATGAAGTCCCCCACGGCCATTTCGCCGCCGGACAGGACCACGCTCATAACCCCGGCCTTGCGCACGAGTTCCCCATCCGGCCCACGATCGAGCACGGCGGCCAGCAACCCCTTCTGGAATGCCTCGATCTGTGCGCAGGGATTGCGCAGCCCGGTCACTTCCAGTTCTACATCCGGCCCGATGCGCAGCACGGCGCCCCGGGGGAGATCGAGAAGGGCGATCCCGGCCGTGACGATGTTCTCGCCAAGGTCGGCAGGCCCAACGGCGAAGCCCTTTTCGCGCAGTTCCTCGAACAGTTCCGCATGGATCAGGTGGACCTGCCGCAAGTTCGGCTGGTCGGGGTTCGCCTTCACGCGGGAGAGGTGCTGGACCTTCTCGCCGGCATGAGCGTCACCCTCGACGCCGATCCCCTGGATCACCTTCACCCGCTCGACCGCCTGTTTCGAGAAGGCATGGTCGCCAGATAGCGCGAGCGAGACCACGCGGGCCGGAGCGGATGGCGCCTTGTCCATATCCGCAACGGCTATCGCGCGCGGCGGCCCGAAGCAACGGAAACCCGGCTACGTCGAATCATCTGACCGACCATGTACGCAGTTCCATGCCCTTGCCGCCGGCCGGCAGGCTGAACACCATGCCGTCCTCGCCCACCGTGATTGTTCCGTCGAATTTCTGGCGCGCGTTGCCGAGATAGGCGGGATACATCGCGCGCGTGGGCAATTGCGGCACGTTGTGGCTGAACACCAGATTCTTCACGCCGGCCTCCTGCGCCTCGGCCGCAGCGGCCTCTGGCGAGGTATGATAACCGGGGATGTCGCTCATGATCTTTGCGAGGCCTGGCTGTCCGCGCTTGCGCAGCGTCTGCTCCATCAGGCTGACCAGCCGGGGCTGCAACCCTTCATGCACCAGCAGGTCCGCGCCGCGCGCGTTGCGCACCAGCAGCGGCGTGGGCGCGGTATCGCCGCTGAACACGATTGAGCGCCCCTTGTAGTCGAAGCGATAACCCACCGCCGGATCGACCGGGCCATGATCCACGCGGAACGCGGTCACCGTCAGCCCGTCGCGTTGCAACACGGTGACGGGCGAGCCATCGCCCCTTGGCGGCAGCGCGAAAGGATAGGCGGTGCCGCCCCTGCCCGATGGCGGCGCGATGGCCGGACCGTGGTGCGCGGTGCGATACCCGCCGTCGATCGCATAGGCCTCGTTGATGCCCGCCACGACGCGCTCGGTTCCCGCCGGCCCGTAGATCGGCAGCGGCACGGTGGCATTCGCCCCGGTCCAGCGCAGCAGCATCATCGGCCCCAGCCCGTCGATATGGTCGGAATGGAGATGCGTGAGGAACACCGCCTCGACATGGCCATTGGGAATGCGCATCAGCGTCATGTTACGTGCGCCGCCCTCACCCGCATCGACCACGAAGACATGCTTGCCGGCGATTACCACGCTGCACGGCCCGGCACGGGTGGGATCGGGCAGCGGAGAACCGGAGCCGCACAAGGCCACATGCAGCCCCTCGGGCAGTTCCTGCGTGGCATCCACGCCGGCACGCGCATCAATCGCCAGCCGGGCCATCGCCAGTCCGATCGGCGCCGGAAATGCCGCCAGCGCCAGCACGCCGGCCAGCACCGCTCCACCAAGGCCCCATTTCACCGCCCCGTGCATCCGCGTTCTCCCTTCCTGTTTTGCGGAAAGATACGCGATATTATGGCATTTACAATGCCGATATATTGCCACGCGCCCGGAACGTGATAGTCTGGCTCGAACAGTGGGGAGAGAATGACATGAAAAATGCCATGCGCGTGATCGCCGGCCTGCTCGGCCTGTTCAATGTGGCGATCGGCCTCGGTTTCCTGCTCGATCCGGCGATCGCGGGCCAGCGCTTCTTTCTGGCCTCGCTCGGGACGCAGGGAATGGCAACGCTGCGAGCCGATTTCACCGCGCTGTTCGTGGGCATGGGGCTGTTCGCGCTGGCGGGCGCCTGGAAGGCCAGCCGCGCGCTGGTGCTGGTCCCGGTGGCGCTCCTGCCGCTGGCGCTGATCGGGCGCGGCGTCAGCCTGATCGCCGATGGCGCGCCCGCCACGGCCTTTCCGCCGATGGTGGTGGAAGCCGCGATGATCGCGATCCTGGTGCTTGCGGCACGCAGTTTCGACGAGAAGCGGGGCTGAGGCCATCCGCGCCTGCCCCTCCACGCTTGACCGTTGCAATCGATCGCGGGCTTGGTAGGGCGCAAAACCGAAATGCAAGCGCATACTGGACATACGGGATTGCCACAGAAACAGGCCACCATGGACATCACCGCGACGGACGGACGCCGCAAGCGTTCGGAAACCAGCCGTCAACGCATTGTCGAGGCGATGATCGCGCTGGTGGGCGAAGGGCATATGAGCCCCAGCGCGGAACAGGTGGCGACGCGTGCCGGCGTGGGCCTGCGCACCGTGTTTCGCCACTTTGCCGACATGGACAGCCTCTACGCCTCGATGGCGCTGCGGCTGGAACGCGAATACGAGGACTGGCTCGATCCGTTCGAGGGGCCGGACTGGCGGGCCAAGCTGGCGGAAATGATCGAACGCCGGCTCAGCACCTATGAAAAGCTGATGCCCTACAAGCGCGCTGCCGATGGCCACCGCCATTCGCTGCCCACGATCCAGCGCAACTACGGGCAGAGGCTGGCGATGATGCGAGAACGGCTGGTCGCAATCATGCCTCCCGCGATCGCCGAGGATCCGATCCTGCTGGAAACGATGGACCTCCTGCTCAGCTTTGAAACCTGGCAACGCCTGCGGCTGGACCAGCACCTGCCCCCGCCTCAGGCGCGCGCGGTGATCGAAAGCGCGGTGGCACGGCTGACCGAAACGGTCAGTCCCTGACCGCGCGGCGCAGCCCGGCGGCAAGTTCGTCGAGCGTCTGCGCCATTTGCCCCAGCCGCGCATGGTCGATGCCGATCGCCTCGCCGATCTGCGGCGGCACGCATTCGATATCGATCGCCAGCGCCCTGCCCGCGTCGCTCAGGCTGACGCGCACCACGCGTTCGTCGCGCGTATCGCGCCGGCGCTCGACCAGCCCGGCCGCTTCCAGCCGCTTGATCAGCGGCGTCAGCGTGTTTGATTCCAGGAACAGCGCTTCACCCAATTCGCTGACCGTCCGCCCGTCGCGCTGCCGCAGCGCCACCAGCACCAGGTATTGCGGATAGGTCAGCCCGAAGCGATCGAGCACCTGCTTGTACAGGCGGTTGAACGCCAGCCCCGCCGCATAGACGGAAAAGCACAAGTAGCCTTCGAACGGGCCAGCGGCGGTCTGGGAAGCGTCTGTCATGCCCGGAATATAAATCGCACGCGATTTAATCGCAAGGGGTTGACGACTCGGTGCGACGAGTTCATATAGATCGTACACGATTTAATCGTTCTCGATTTTAACCCTTCTCAAGCAAAAGGAAGCATCCCATGAGCACCAAGATCCTCTATTCGACCAGCGCCACTGCCACCGGAGGCCGCGATGGCCGCTCGCGCACCGCGGACGGTTCGCTGGACGTTGTGCTCGCAAGCCCCAAGGAGCTGGGCGGCAACGGCCAGGGCAACAATCCCGAACAGCTGTTCGCGGCCGGATACGCCGCCTGCTTCCTGGGCGCGATGAAGTTCGCGGCCACGCAGGACAAGAGCCTGCCCCGCGTGCCGGCGGATGCCACGGTGACGGCCACGGTCGGCATCGGTCCGCGCGCCGACAAGGGCTTTGGCCTCGCGGTTTCGCTGGAAGTGAGCCTGCCGGGCGTGGACCGCGCTGCCGCCGAGGAGCTGGTGGCCGAAGCCGACACGATCTGCCCCTACAGCCACGCCACGCGCGGCAACATTGAAGTCACGCTCAGCGTCGCCTGAGACCATTTCCCGGACAACGAAAGGCCGGACCATCGCGACATGGCCCGGCCTTTTCGTACCCGCTGCGGAGGAATGCCGCCGCGCGTTACTTGCCCTGCCAGTTCGGCTTGCGCTTCTCGGCAAAGGCCGCGGCGCCTTCGCGCGCGTCCTGCGAGGTAAACACCGGGGTGATATAGGCCTGCTGCTTGTCCCACATGTCGGCCTCGGTCCATTCGTGCGAATCGCGCACGATGGCCTTCGACGCGGCCAGCGCCAGCGGACCGTTTTCGGCGATGCGCGCGGCCAGTTCCTTGGCCGCCGGCAGCGACGGGCCTTCGACCACGCGGTTGACGAAGCCCAGCTCGTAGGCCCGGGCCGCATCGATGAAGTCACCGGTCAGCGCCAGTTCCATGGCGATGCGCGGCGGAATCTGGCGCGGGAGCTTGATCAGGCCACCCGCCGCCGCGGCCAGGCCGCGCTTCGCTTCGGGAATACCGAACTTGGAGGCGGAACTGGCCACGATCAGATCGCACGACAGCGCCAGTTCCATGCCGCCCGCCAGCGCATAGCCATCGACCGCCGCGATGATCGGCTTCTTCGGCGTCCACTGCGAAAGGCCGCCGAACCCGCGCCCGGGAAGCGAAGGCGATTCCCCGCGCAGGAAGCCCTTGAGGTCCATACCGGAACAGAAAGTTCCGCCCGCGCCGGTCAGGATCGCGACCTGCAGGCCGGCTTCCGCGTCAAGCCGGTCCATCGCCGCGCTGATGCCTTCGGCCGCCGCCTTGTTCATGGCGTTCTTCGCGTCGGGCCGGTTGATCGTGACCACCAGGACGTTGCCGTCCACTTCGGTCAGCACTTCAGGTTCGCTCATCCCCATCACTCCTGCAAAATTCCCGGACCTTTAACCGGTCACTTAAAATTCTTGGACCGGACCGCTTCCCGTGTCCAGAGGGAGCGGCCGGCGGGGATGCAGAAAATTGCGCTCTAAGACGGAAGTCCGGGGCGTCCTTGCCTTGCACCACGGCGCGCCTCTGCTAAGGGGAGCCTAACTTTTCTCCCCCAGACGAGGCACGGAACGGCTATGGCGAAGATCAAGGTGAAGAACCCGATCGTCGAAATCGACGGCGATGAAATGACGCGGATCATCTGGGAATGGATTCGCGAACGCCTGATCCTCCCCTACCTCGACGTCGATCTCAAGTACTATGACCTGTCGGTCGAAAAGCGCGACGAGACCAACGACCAGATAACCATCGATTCCGCCAACGCGATCAAGCAGTATGGCGTGGGCGTTAAGTGCGCCACGATCACCCCCGACGAACAGCGCGTCGAGGAATTCGGCCTCAAGAAGATGTGGAAGTCGCCTAACGGCACGATCCGCAACATCCTGGGCGGCGTGGTGTTTCGCGAACCCATCGTGATCCAGAACGTGCCCCGGCTGGTTCCGGGCTGGACCGATCCGATCGTGGTCGGCCGTCACGCCTTCGGCGACCAGTACAAGGCTACCGACACCCTGATCCCCGGCCCCGGCAAGCTACGCCTGGTGTGGGACGGCGTGGACGGCGAGAAGATCGACCTCGACGTGTTCGACTTCCCCTCGCCCGGCGTCGCCATGGCGATGTACAACCTGGACGATTCGATCCGCGACTTCGCCCGCGCCAGCCTCAACTATGGCCTCAATCTCGGCTGGCCGGTCTATCTCTCGACCAAGAACACCATCCTCAAGGCGTATGACGGGCGCTTCAAGGACCTGTTCCAGGAAGTCTACGAGACCGAAGGCTTCAAGGAAAAGTTCGCCGCCGCCGGGATCGAATACCAGCACCGCCTGATCGACGACATGGTCGCCTCCGCGCTCAAGTGGAGCGGCAAGTTCGTCTGGGCCTGCAAGAACTACGATGGCGACGTCCAGTCCGATACCGTGGCGCAGGGCTTCGGCTCGCTGGGCCTGATGACCTCGGTGCTGATGA
>NZ_DDFB01000047.1:22377-32883 GCF_002336885.1 Novosphingobium sp. UBA1939
GCGTCGATCTTCGCCTGGACGCGCGGCCTGATCTATCGCGGCAAGTTCGACGATACGCCCGATGTGGTGAAGTTCGCCGAAACGCTGGAACGTGTCTGCATCGAAACCGTCGAAAGCGGCAAGATGACCAAGGACCTCGCGATCCTGATCGGTCCCGACCAGCCGTGGATGACCACCGAAAAGTTCTTCGAGGCGATCGTTGCCAACCTCGAAAAGGAAATGACCGCCTGGAACTGAGCCAGACGCGTTCCTGACGGATACGAACAGAGGCCCCGGCAATGCCGGGGCCTCTTTCGTTTGGCGCGTGCATCCTTTGCGGGCGATGGGGCGCTGCCCACCCCCTACCCCTCCCGCCAGCGGGAGGGGAGAATAAGGGGCATCCCTCGCGCAGCGCTTGCAAGCGATAGGATCGCCTTTCATTTTGTTGCTGAGGGCGTTTTCTCTACCGCCGGGGTTGGCAAGGCCGGTTAACGAAGGTTACGGTGCCCCATGGCCGGTTCCCTTGCTCCTTCCGCTGCGCTTTCCGATGCCCTGGTCATTCTCGGCGCCGCAGGAATCGTGATCCCGGCTTTCGCCCGTTTCCGCATCACCCCGATCATCGGGTTCATTCTGGTCGGCCTCGCGGTCGGCCCCTATGGCCTGGGCTCGCTGGTCGGGCAGACTCCGTGGCTCTATCACATCACGATTTCCGATCCGGAGGCGATCGCGCCGTTCGCGGAGTTCGGCATCATCCTGCTGCTCTTCGAGATCGGCTTGGAACTGTCGTTCAACCGCCTGTGGTCGATGCGGCGGCTGGTGTTCGGGCTGGGCGCGATGGAGCTTGCGGGCGGCGCGCTCCTGATCGGCCTCGCCCTGATGAGCATCATGGGAGAAAGCCTTTACGCCGCGCTCGGGCTGGGCCTCGCGCTGGCGCTGTCCTCCACCGCGCTGGTCCTGCCCATCTCGGGCACGCAGGGTCCGGTTGGGCGCGCGGCGCTGTCGATGCTGCTGTTCGAGGATATCGCGCTCGTTCCCATCATCTTCCTGCTCGGCGCGATCGCACCCACGGCGGCGGCGGATGGCGGGGCGGTGCTGCTGGATACGCTGTGGCGCGGCGGTCTCGTCATCATGGCTCTGCTGCTGGCCGGGCGCTTCCTGCTGCCAAGCCTGTTCGCGCAGGCCGCGCAGACCAAAAGCCCTGAACTGTTCCTCGCGGCCAGCCTGCTTGTCGTCATCGTCGCGGCGCTGGCCACGGGTGCGGTCGGCCTTTCGCCAATCATGGGCGCGCTGCTCGCCGGCCTGCTGATCGCGGAGACCGAATACCACAACGAGGTCGAGGCGATCACCAAGCCGTTCAAGGGCCTGGCGCTGGGCGTGTTCCTTATCACCATCGGCATGGGCATAGACCTGCGGGTGGTGTGGGCGAACCTTGGCCCGCTGGCGGCGGGCGTGGTGGGCGTGGTGGTGATCAAGGCGCTCGTCACCGGGCTGCTGCTGCGCGTGATGGGCAAGGGCCGGGGCACCGCGCTCGAGACGGGCATTCTCATGGCCAGCCCTTCGGAAACCACCCTGATCGTACTGGCGACGGCCACCCAGGCGCAGCTGATCCTGCCCGCGACCGCGCAGTTCTGGCAGATCGTCACCGCGATCGGCCTCACCATCACGCCGGCGCTGGCCAAGGTGGGTGAAGGTTTCGCTAAGCGGCTGGAAGCGCGCGAGCCGGCCTCGGCCGACCTGCCGCGCGAGGAGCCGGCTGGCGACCGTGCCGTGATCCTCGGCTTCGGCCGCGTCGGCAGGCTGGTGGGCGAGATGCTGGCAATGCACGATGCGCCTTACATCGCCATCGATTCCGACCCCCGGCTCGTCCGCGAAGCGCGCCTCGCCGGCCTGCCCGTGCTGTTCGGCAACGTCGCCAGCGAAACGGTGATCGACCGGCTCGATCTCGATCACGCCCGCGCGCTGATCGTCACCATGGACGAGCCGGTGCTGGTCTCGCGCATCGTCAAGAAGCTGCACAAGCTGCGGCCAGACCTGCCGATCATCGTGCGCGCGCGCGATGCCGACCATGCCGGCGAACTCTACCGCGCCGGCGCCTCCCATGCGGTGCCGGAAACGCTGGAAAGCTCGCTGCAACTGTCCGAAGCCGTGCTGGTTGATCTGGGCGTGCCGATGGGGCCGGTGATCGCCTCAATCCACGAAAAGCGCGACGAGCTGCGCCAGCAGATCATGGAAGATGGCGATCTCGCCATCGCTCCAAAGCTGAAGTCCACGACCCTGCGCGAACGAACCGCCTGAACCCGATCAGGCAACCGGGCGCGGCTGGAACACCGACCAGCCCGTCCGCTGGGTCAGCCGTTCCAGCGCCAGCGCGCCCAGCTGCGAATTGCCCTTGTCGTTCAACCCCGGCGACCATACCGCTATCGACGCGATGCCCGGCGCCACGGCGAGTATCCCGCCGCCCACGCCCGATTTGCCCGCAAGGCCGGTGCGGAACGCGAATTCGCCAGAATTGTCGTAGTGCCCGCACAGCATCATCAACGCGTTGATGCGGCGCGCGCGGCGTGGTGAAACGACGCTGAGGCCCGTGGCGGGGTTGCGCCCGTCGTGCATCAGGAACCGCCCCGCCATGGCCAGCTGGCGACAGCTCATCGCCAGCGCGCACTGGTGGAAATAGACGCCCAGCGTGCGCTCCACGGGATGGCGAATATTGCCGAACGCCCGCATGTAGTTGGCCAGCGCGAAGTTGCGGAAGCCGGTTTCCCGCTCGGCATTGGCCACGCGTTCGTCGATGATCACGCTCTCGTCGCCTGCCAGCGCGCGCACGAAGTGCAGGATGCTGCCGATCGCCTCGCGCGGCTCGTGGCCGGAAAGCAGCACGTCGGCCACCACGATCGCGCCCGCGTTGATGAACGGATTGCGCGGAATGCCGTGCTCGCTTTCCAGCTGCACGATCGAGTTGAAAGCGCTGCCCGATGGTTCCCGGCCCACGCGGCGCCACAGGGCATCGCCCACCGCGCCCAGCGCCAGCGTGAGGGAAAACACCTTCGAGATCGACTGGATCGAAAACGGTTCTTCCGCGTCCCCGGCCGTGAACACCTCCCCTTGGGCCGTCACCACCGCCATGCCGAAGCGATCCGGCGAAATGCAGGCGAGCGGCGGGATATAGTCGGCCACCTGCCCGCGCTCGGTGGCCTCGCGCATTTCGGCGGCAATCTCGGCAACGATGGCGGCGATATCGCTCACTTCAGATAGCGCTTGTACCAATCGGCGATCCGCTCGAACCGGTCGCGCAGGAAGCTTGGCCGGACAAGTCCGTGGTGTTCGCCAGGATAAGCCACCAGCCGCGTCGGAACCCCCGTCAGCTTGAGCGCCTGATAGAGCTGCTGCCCACCGATCAGCGGCACGTTGTCGTCCGCCGTGCCGCCCAGGAACAGCGTTGGTGTCTTGATCCGGTCCGCATGGAGCAGCGGCTCGGAAAGGCGCGTCCACAGCGCCGTGTTCTGCCACGGTGGGCCAAGCTCCTGCACATATTGCTCGATGTACTGGTCCACGCCGAAGAAGGCGAAGATGTTGCCCACCCCCGCCCCGCTGACACCGGCCTTGAAGCGGCTGTCGCGCACGATCAGATAGTCGGTGAGAATGCCGCCATAGCTCCACCCGCCAACGCCAAGGCGCGCGGGATCGGCAATGCCCTGCGCCACCGCCCAATCGATGGCGGCATGAAGGTCGAGCACTTCCTTGTTGCCCCAGTCGGCGGCGATCGCGGAGCCATAGGCATCGCCCCGGCCCGAACTGCCGCGATAGTTGACCGCGAGCACGGCATAGCCCTGCGCGGCGATCCATTGCCGCATCGTATCGATCTCGTGCGCGTCCTGCGCCGTCGGTCCGCCATGAATCCACAGCACGGTAGGATAGCGTTGCCCCGGCACGTAGCCGGCCGGGAGCGTCAGAATCCCGTGCACCTCGCTGCCGTCGCTCGCCGTGGCGGCAAAATCGCGCACCGGTGACCAGGCAATGCCCGCGTTCAGCGCGCGATTGTGCGCGGTCAGCGCCCGCATCGTCTTGCCTTCCAGCGCATAGACTTCGGGCATCGCGTCATCGCCGCTGGCAATCACCGCGCGCGGCGCCCTGGCATCTTGGCCGCCGCACTGGTCGAACACCGCCAGCCGGAGATCGCCCAGGCGCTGCACGCCGCCCGTCGCCAGATCGAAGACGGCGGGAACCTCGTGCCGGTCCTCGGCCAGGATGGCGCCCACGCGCCCGCCGCCCAGATCGACGGGCCGTTGCACATAAGTGCCCACCGATGTCGCCACAGTCCGGGTTTGACCGGTCGCCAGCACCGTTTCGGCAAGGCGCGGCTGGCTATACTGGTTTAGCTTGGGCACATCGCCCACCAGATGCGCGATTTTCGCGCCATCGGCAGACCAGATCAGCGCCTGCCCCAACGCCCCGGCAAGCTTCGTCACCACGCGCGGAGCCGCGCCCGCCTTCGCTTCCACAACGGTGAGCCACTGGGTTGCGGGCGCGGCGGGATCGATGCCGTGATTGGCGAGGTAGGCCACGCTCTTGCCATCGGGCGACCATTCCGCCGCGATGACGTCGAACGAATCCGAAGCCGTCAGTCGCATCTCGGTGCGCGTGGCCACGTCGAACAGCGCCAGATGGGTATGGCTCGCAGCGGTGATGAAGCCCTGGCCGTCTTCCTTGAACTTCGCATCATCGACCACGACCGGCAGCGGCCGCTCAGGATCGACCTTGGGTGGCTCAGGCGCGGGATCGCTCAGCGTCAGCAGCAGGCGGCGCGAATCGGGCGACCAGCGGAAGGCGGCGATATCGCCCTTAACATCGGTCAGCTTCTGCGCCTCGCCCCCCCGCCGGTCGAGCAGCCATATCTGGGCCTGCTTGTCCTTGCCGCGCTTCGAAAGGAACGCGATGGTCTTGCCATCCGGACTGAACGCGGGCGCGCTGGCGCTCTCTTCGCCGTCTGTCAGCTGCAGCGCGGGCGCCCCGGCCAGATCGGCAAGCCAAATCACCGATCGGCGCTTGTCCGTCTTCACATCCGCATCGCTCACCACGTAGGCGGCCTGCCGGCCATCGGACGCGCAGGCCATTTCCGAGAGCGACCGCATCGCGAGAATGTCGTCGATAGTCACCGCGTGACGTGCCGGAGCGGATTCCCCCGCCACCGCGAAGGCCGGCAGTGCAGCCAGCGCCAAAATCGTGCCACACCGCAGCGCGCGTGAAGCCTGACGCCATTTCGCGATACCCATCTCTTCCCCCCCAACAATCCGTGAAGCAGAGCGTAACCGGGCGGGCCCCAACCGGCAATCGCTCCGGCAAAAAGGGTGCCCGCTGCGCAATCAGCCCCCCGATGCCCGCTTTCAACCCGCCCCCGCGCGTACGCCCGATACATTTTGCGACAAAGCGCCCCGTGGCTGACATACCCCAGTTACAACTTGTCTATAACTTTAGATCATGAATCTTTATATCTCCTCCATAGGGGCAGCCCGTCCTGGCTCAGGGGAAAATCGTATCCGTTCAGGATTCAGCCAGGGATGAGGGAGCCCACGACGGCAGCAGCGGCGTCCCCGCCAGCACGTCTGTGGGAACGCATTTGCAACGCCCGGATACCGTTGTGGGCAGTCGGCCTCCTGAGCCTTTGCGGGGTGGCCGTCACCATCGCGTTCGGCGCGATCGTGGCACAGGCCGATCGCCATGGCGCGCTGGGCAAGGCTGCGGCCCAGATCGCCAGCATCCCCAACACGCTGGCCGGCGTCTATCACGGACTGTTCCCCAACCGGCCGAAGCTGGTGCTCGATTACGTGCCGGAACCCGGCGGGCTGCACTATGCGGCCGGCCAGAGCTTTGTCGATCCGGGCTATGTCCTGCTTACGGAATTCAGCAATGCCCGCCAGCAGCGGGTCATCCGCCTGATGCGGCTGAGCGATGGCAAGATGCTTCGCGAATACGCGCCTGACGTGCGCGCCATGCTGCAAGGGTCCACGTTCCGATCGGCCATCGTCGACCTGCAACGCGACAAGACCCAGCGGCTCTACTTTCCGATGCATCCCATGCTCACCAATGATGGCGGGCTGATCCTGCACGATACCTCGCCGCTCACGCGGATCGATGCCTGCGGGAAGCGGCAGTGGATGATCGACGGCATCTTCCACCACGCGGTCGAACGCGCGCCTGATGGCACGCTGTGGGCGGCCGACCGGCAACCCCGATCGCGCCGCCCCGGGCTTGGTCCGCTGTTCGGGGACGAGAATATCGTGCATCTCCGGGCCGACGGAACCGTCCTGGGGCGCGAAGCGATCATCGACATTCTCGATCGCAACGGCCTTGGCTATCTCTGGCGCAGCCGCCCCTACCAGGACGATCCGATCCACCTGAACGATGTGCAGCCGGTGCCGGGCGATGGACCCTACTGGCATGCCGGCGATCTCCTGCTCAGCCTGCGCAACCTTTCGATGATCGCCCTTTACCGGCCGACGGAAGGCCGCATCGTGTGGCATCGCGAAATGCCCTGGCGGTTCCAGCACGATGTCGCCGTGATCGACGATCATCGCATCTCGGTGTTCGACAACAACTGGCGCTGGAACTGGCAGGCACCCGAAAAGGTAGAAACCGACGGGCACAACCGCCTCCTTGTCTATGACTTCGCGGCCGACACGGTCAGCGATCCGCTGGGTGAGGCCTTCCGCAAGCTGGACATCCGCACCCACGCGCAGGGCAGGGCGATGCCCCTGCCCGGCGGCGATTTCCTGATCGAGGAAACCGAACGCGGCCGCCTGTTCCGCATCGCGCCCGATGGCTCCGTCCGCTGGCGCTACGTATCCGCCGATCCCGACCAGCACCGGTATGAACTGCGCTGGAGCCGGTATCTCGATCCCATCGCCGACAGGGTCGGCATTCAAGCAGCGGTGAACGCCAAATGCGAATGAACCTTCAGAGCATGGCCCATGGCCTTTCGATCGCTTCCCTTGCCGCCATCGCCCTGATGGCCACGACCGTTCCGGCGCAGGCCTATGTCGGCCCGGGCCTGGGCCTTGGCGCCATTTCCACCGCACTGGGCGTGGTGGGAGCCATTCTTCTCGGGATCGTCTCCTTCGTCTGGTATCCGGTCAAGCGGCTGGTCCGCGCGGCCCGGCGCAAGCCGGCCGCGCCGACGCAAGCCGATGCGCAACCGGAAACGGACCTGTGATTCCCGCCGCGCTGGTCCTGTTCGCCGCGCTTCTGGCCTCCGTGCATCTGGCGCGCCGGTGGATGCTGCTGCGCCATTTCGGCGATCTGGCCGCGATCGGCCAGCGCTCCGTCCGCACGCTCGCCCGCAGCGGCGTTTCCGATTGGAGCAAGGAGCGCGCGACGCGCATTCTCGCGATCCGGATGATGGGCAAATCGCTCGCGGCCGGCGGCCTCCTGCTGATGATCGTCCTGCCCATCGCAGCCGTGCTGGCGATCGGCCCGGTCGCGGGCATTCCAACGCAGGACGCACTGTTCGATCCCACCGCCCGCCTGTCCATTCTTGCCGCAGGTATCGCCCTTGCCTTCCTCCGCTCCCGCGTCCGCCGCTTTGGCTTACGGCCCGCTTGACCGCCTGCTGCACCGCATCGCCCTGGGCAGCGACGCGGTGCTGGAGTTGAGCTTCGATCTGGAACGCGCCCGCCATGGCAAGGCGGCGGCGGCGCGGGAACTCGGCCCGCCGGTCTTCGTCACCGGCCTCGCCCGTGCCGGCACGACCATCCTGATGCGGCTGATCCACGCGGCCGACGATTTCGCCGCTCTCCGCTATCGCGATCTGCCCTTTCCGCTGGCGCCGAACAGCTGGGCGCGGATAACCGCCCGCCTGAAGCGCCAGGTCGAAACGCGCGAACGTGGTCACGGCGATGGACTGGAGCACGATCTCGACAGCCCCGAAGCGATCGAGGAAGTGTTCTGGAAGCTCCATGACGGCAAGCGCTATTGCCGTCCGGACGGCCTGATCCCCTACCCACCCGATGCCGAAACGCTGGCCGCCTTCGCTGATTACCGGCGGCTCGTCTGCCTTCGCTATGGCGCGCGGCGCTATCTTTCCAAGAACAACGCCAACGTGCTGCGCGTGGGCAGCCTGGCCCGGAACGTTCCCGGCGCGCGCATCATCCATCCCTTCCGCGATCCGCTGGCGCAGGCCCGTTCGCTCCACCGCCAGCATCGGCAAGCCTGCATGCTGGCAGCGGACGATCCGTTTCGCGGCGCCTTCATGCGGTGGCTGGGCCACCACGAATTCGGCGCGCACCAGTTGCCTTTCCTGCTGCCCGCCGGCTCAGGCCCCCACGGTGATCCCGATACGCTGGCGTACTGGCTGGCGACGTGGATCGGCGTCCATACCCACCTGCTCGGCCAGCCCGAGGACGTGCGCGAAACCCAGGTTTTCGTAGACTACGACCTGCTGGCCACCGGCGATCCCGAATTGCTGGACCGGCTTGGCAGGCGGCTCGATCTGGCCCGCCCGCTCTCGCCCGTAACCCTGCGTCCGCCGACGGCGCTGCCACACCGGGACGTGAAATTGCCCGCTGACCTGATGGTTGAGGCCAACCGGGTACACGCCGCGCTGCGGAAACGCGCGGCGGCCCTGTAAGGAGCCACCGCCCGGCTTGTCGCTATCCGGCGATCACGGCCTTGACCGCGGCGATGGCTGCGGCAGCCTTCGCGCCATCCGGACCGCCGCCCTGCGCCATGTCGGGGCGCCCGCCGCCGCCCTTGCCGCCCAGCGCTTCTACGCCCGCGCGCACCAGATCGACGGCGCTGACCTTGCCGGTCAGGTCGTCGGTCACCGCAGCCGCGATCGAGGCGCGGCCATCGTTGACCGCGACGATCACGGCCACGCCCGAACCAAGCCGCTGCTTCGCCTGATCGAGCAACCCGCGCAGTTCCTTGGGGTCCAGCCCTTCGAGCACCTGGCCGGCGAACTTCACCCCGCCCACGTCCTCGTCGGCCGCTTCGGGCTTCGTCCCGCCACCGCCACCCAGCGCGAGGGCCTTTTTCGCCTCGGCCAGTTCGCGTTCCAGCTTGCGCCGCTCGTCGAGCAGCGCGGCAACCCGGCCTTCGACGTCCTCTGGCGTGGTGCGCAGCAGGCTGGCGGCGTGCTTCAGCGCTTCCTCGCGGCCCACCAGCCACTGGCGCGCGCCTTCACCGGTCAGCGCCTCGATCCGGCGCACGCCGGAGCTGACCGCGCTTTCGGACACGATGCGGAACACGCCGATATCGCCCAGCGCGCGGACGTGCGTGCCGCCGCACAGCTCGACCGAATAGGGATGCTCCGCGCCGGTGCTGCCCATGCTCAGCACGCGCACCTCGTCGCCATACTTTTCGCCGAACAGCGCCATGGCCCCGGCCGCGATCGCGTCGTCGGGCGTCATCAGGCGTGTGGTCACCGGCTCGTTGCCGCGGATCTCGGCGTTCACTTCGGCCTCGATCACCGCGATGTCCTCGGCGCTGAGCGCCGTCGGGTGCGAGAAATCGAAGCGCAGGCGATCAGGCGCGACCAGCGAGCCCTTCTGCGTGACGTGTGCGCCCAGGCGGTGGCGCAGCGCCGCGTGCAGCAGGTGCGTGGCGGAATGGTTCGCGCGCGTGGCATCGCGGCGCGCGGTATCCACCGCCAGCGCCACGGCGTCGCCCACCTTGATCGTGCCGGCTTCGACCTTGCCGTGGTGCGCGTGCAGCCGGCCCAGCGGCTTTGCCGTATCGCTGATGGCGATCTGCAGGCCATCGCTTCCCGTGATCGTGCCGCTGTCGCCGGTCTGGCCGCCCGATTCGCCATAGAACGGGGTCTGGTTGGTNNNACCAGCGCGACCACCTGCCCCTCGCCGCTTGTCGCGGTGTAGCCGGTGAATTCGGTCGCTCCCTCGCGCTCGGCGATGTCGAACCACACTTCGCTGTCGGCGGTCTGGCCGGACCCCTTCCACGCCGCGCGCGCCGCCGCTTTCTGCTGCGCCATTGCCGTGTCGAAGCCGTCCTTGTCGACGGCGATCCCGCGCGAACGCAGGGCGTCCTCGGTCAGGTCATAGGGGAAGCCGAAGGTATCGTAGAGGCGGAACGCCGTCTCGCCCGGCAGCTTGTCGCCCTCGCCCAGCTCCGTCGTCGCCTCGTCGAGCAGCTTGAGGCCGTTCGAGAGCGTGCGGCGGAACTGCACTTCCTCGCGCAGCAGGGTTTCCTCGATCAGCGGTTGCGCACGACCGAGTTCGGGATAGGCCTGGCCCATCTCCGTCACCAGCGCGCCGACGAGCCGGTGCATCAGCGGCTCCTTCGCGCCCAGCAGGTGTGCATGGCGCATGGCGCGGCGCATGATCCGGCGCAGNNCCAGCAGGAAGCTGGTCGAGCGCAGGTGGTCCGCGATCACGCGATGGCTGGCGCGCTGGTCGCCTTCCGCCTTCACCCCGGTCAGCCCTTCGGACGCGGCGATCAGCGCGCGGAACGTGTCGGTATCGTAGTTGTCATGCTCGCCCTGCAGCACCGCCGCTACGCGCTCCAGCCCCATGCCGGTAT